>CAIMBE010000077.1 GCA_903839085.1 uncultured beta proteobacterium
GAGGCGCGAAATCAGTCTGCTGATTTCTGATGAGGAACTCGCCCGACGCATCCGTGAGAACGTCGTCATCGAGCCGACCGCAGCGCGCGGCTATCACAAGCTGTTCCTGCAGGCAGTGACACAGGCTGACCGGGGCGTGGACTTCGACTTCCTGCGCTGCCCGCAGATCAAGGGGAAGATTCCCCGGGAGTAAGCGCGCAGGGCCTGTCGCGCATCGAGCGTTCAGCCGCGGCCGGCAAACGGCATCTTGGTCGCCATCACGGTGTGGAACATCACGTTGGCCTGCAGCGGCAGGTTGGCCATGTAAAGCACCGATTGGCCCACGATGTTCACGTCCATCAGAGGCTCGACAGCAATCTCGCCGTTGGCCTGCGCGACACCGGTGGCCATGCGCTGCGCCATCTCGGTCGCGGCATTGCCGATGTCGATCTGGCCCACGGCAATGTCGTGCTTGCGGCCGTCCAGCGAGGCGGCCTTGGTCATGCCCAGCACACCGTGCTTGGTCGATGTGTAGGCAATGGAGTTGGGGCGCGGGGCGGTGGCCGAGATGGAGCCGTTGTTGATGATGCGCCCGCCGCGCGGTGTCTGCGCCTTCATCACGCGAAACGCCTGCTGGATGCACAGGAACATGCCGGTGAGGTTGATGTCCACCACGTTCTTCCACTGCGCCAGCGTCAGGTCTTCCAGCGGGATCGCCGGTGAGTTGACGCCGGCATTGTTGAACAGCACATCGACCCGTCCGAATGCAGCCACAGCGGCGTCAAACAGCGCCTGAACCGAATCCGCATCGGAGACGTCGGTGGGCACCGCCAGAGCACGGTCAGGCGCGGCGCTCTGCGCAACAACCTCGGCCAGCGGTCCGGGGCGCCGGCCCGCCAGCACGACGCGGTAGCCGTCCTCGAGCAGCGCCAGCGCGGCCGCTTTGCCCACACCGGTACCGGCGCCGGTCACGATGGCAACTCTTGAATTGAACGTCATGTCTGTTCGCCTTCCGAAAATTGGTGAATCTGGGTGAATGGGCCGAGTTGGTGTTATTGTGCCTTGGCCGTTCGCGGCGAGCCGGGCGCCACGCGCCTTCGAACCATGCTTGCACCCCTCGCTCAGCGCTCCAGGCCCCGCAGTGCGTCGGCCGGATAGCTGGGTTGCCGGCAATCCGCCATGTACTGCTCGATGATTGCCTGGAACGAGGCGTCCGCACGCAGGCCCAGCGCCAGCGCGCGATCCGCGGTCGAACCCTTGGCCCAGTTGGCAACGATGCCGGCGATGCGTTCGTCGCGCTCGAACCGAACCCGTTGGCGGACCCGAATGCCGGCCACCTCCTCCAGCGCCTGCAGCATCTGGCCGACGCTCACATTAAGCCCCGGCAGATTCAGCGCCAGGCGTCCGCCCATGGCCTCCCGGCTGGCCTCGAACACGGTCATCAGACCGCGCACGGCGTTGGACGGAGATGACACCGGATGCGTGACATCGGGGTCGACCGGGCAGGTGGTTTGCATTCCGGCCAGAGGCTCACGGATGATGCCGCTGAAGAACGACGAAGCGGCGCCATTGGGCTTGCCAGGGCGCACGGTGACAGTCATCAGGCGAGCAGAGCGTCCGTCGATGAATCCCTTGCGCGTGTAGTCGGCGATCAGGTACTCGCACATCAGCTTGTGCGTGCCGTACGAGGTCTGCGGCGAGGGCAGGGTGTTGTCGCTCACCAGGTCGGGCATGGGGTTGGCGAGGTCGGGTCCGAACACCGCGACCGAACTGGCGAACACCAGGCGTGGGACGTTGCCGGCCTTGCGCAGCCCGTCGAGCAGCACGCGGGTGCTGTCGACGTTGGAGCGCAGACCCAGCTCAAAGTCCAGTTCGCATTCGCCCGAGACGGCCGATGCCAGGTGGAACACGCCGTCGAAACCGCTGGCAAACAGTGCCGCCTGATCCAACATGGCGCCGGTGTGCACGCGCACACGCGGGTCTGCGCGCAGATCTGCGGGAGGGGGGAACAGGTCGGCGACGGCGAGTTCGGTGATGCTGCGTCCATCAAGCCGGTCGGTCCTCAGCAGTTCGCGCGCCAGTCTTGCTCCGAGGAAGCCGGCGCCTCCGGTCACGAGTATCTTCATAATGGGGTCTTCTCAGTCAATGGTTGTCGCGCGCAACGAAGGCTTCGCGCCGGCCCCGCAGAAAGTCCAGATCAGCGCCTTCGTCGGCCTGCTGCACGTGGTCGATGTAGAGCTTCCAGTAGCCAGACGTCATGCGCGGCTCGGGTGCTTTCCAGCTGGCCAGACGACGCGCATGCACGCCACATCCAGCCGAGCCAACAAGTCGAGGTGATTGAGCGGACCCGTCATTTTTCTATCTTCGCCATCTGATCGATGGTCGCGTTCGCCTCGTTCAGTTTTCGTATCAGCCCGCGAAATAGTATGGTGATGAAGCCCATGACCATGACGATGGAGAGCAAGGCGAGTCCGAATATGAAAAGGGCAGTGTGTTGCAGGCGCCGCTCCACTTTGCTCATCTGGAACGAGATGCTGATGCCGCCGCGAATATCGCCCTCCCGGTACCCCTGCTTGGCGTGACACGTCAAACAACTCTTCTCGACCTTCAGCGGTGCCATGTAGCGGTAATACGCCGAGCCGTCAATGTCCTGCTCCCAGGCGGCCTCAGGTGCGCCAGTCTCGAATGCCGTCAGTGCGGCGCGTTCCTGTTCATCGGGTTGGTTGCTGGGGTTCAGCGGTTTAAGGCTGGTGATATGAAAAAAGAAACCCTCTTCCTTCTTCATCAGTTCGGAGATCTCACGGGTCATCAGGGCCGGGTTCTTCAGGGTGTATACCTTCCCGTCTACCGCAGTGACATCCGGGTTTTCCAGATAGGGATTGGACTCGACGCCGGGGCCTTTGAGAACGTACACGCCGCCATGACTGGCATTCCAGCGCCGCATGATGACGATGTTGGTGAAATTGTTTCTGCCGCTGTTGAGCATCTCCTCGCGGATCAGGACCCGGCTATAGAAGCCCACGCCAAGAAAGCCACCAATGATGCATAGCAGGGTTACCAGCGAGACTGAAATGAAGAACAGGCGCAGGCTTTTCGACTCTGCGGTAGCGAGATTTCTAGAGCTACTGGGCATTTTGATCCTCCGGTAGACGACCCGGCAGGCCGAGTCACTGGGTCAAGCTTTTCCTCTGTCAATGCTAGCAGATAGCAAGGGGGCCATGCGGCCTGCGCCCCGGCGTCGCGAGTGGTCTCGCCCAGGGCGCCGGCCTGCATCATGGGTGGCGCCCTGTCGGTGCATTTGCCAGCCTGCCGATTCGTGATGCGACTCTCACGCCCTGTGTTGCCAGATGCTCCTGGCATGCCCAAGGCCACATGCATTGCCTGCCAGCGGGCTGTGGGCGCCACCACCTTTCTGCCACCACTGGCTATCGTGCTATCGGAAAATCTCCAGTCTGTTGGCTGCCTCGCGCAGTTCGGCGCGAAAATCCGGATGGGCGATGGCGATCAGGGCCGCAGCGCGCTGTCTTGCCGATTTGCCGCGCAGCTGGGCAACGCCGAATTCGGTCACCACGTAATTCACATCATTCTTGCTGGTGCTGACATGGGCGCCCGCTGTCAGCGTCGGTACCACGCGTGAAATGGCATTGTCCTTGGCCGTCGAAGGCAGCACGATGAAGGCCTTGCCACCTGCGGAGCGGTTGGCCGAGCGCACAAAATCAGACTGACCGCCGGTGCCGGAATAGGGGCTGTGCGCGATGCTTTCGGAGCCACACTGACCCAGCAGATCCACCTGCAGACTGGCATTGATCGCCATCAACTGATTGTTCTGGCCGGCGATGTGAGGATCGTTTGTAAAATTCGAGGGATGCATTTCCAGCATGGAATTTTGATGCATGAATTGGTACAAACGCTGCGACCCAAGCGCAAACGTGGCGACCATTTTTCCCGGTAGAAAGTTCTTTTTTCGATTGGTCACCGAACCACATTCCACCAGCTTGAGAATCCCGTCACCAATCATTTCAGAATGAATCCCAAGGTCGTGCTTGCCAGTGAGCTGAAGCACCACCGCGTCGGGAATGCCGCCGTAGCCAATTTGCAGGGTCGAACCGTCGGGGATCATGTCGGAGACATATTTGCCGATGGCTTCCTGCACCGGCCCGATCTTTGGCAAACCGACTTCAATAATGGCGTCGCGGCTTTCCACCAGCGCAGTGACCTGTGAGATATGGATATGACACGGTCCGTTCGCGAACGGCACGTTGGGGTTCACCTCCAGGATCACCGCGCGGGCCTTCTTTATCGCCGCCATGGTGTAGTCGACTCCCAAACTCAGGGAAAAATAACCATGCTCGTCCATCGGCGATGCGATCGAGAACACCACATCGCACGGCATATCGCCACGCTCAATCAATGAGGGAATTTCAGAAAAATGATTGGGAATGAAATCAGCCCAGCCTTGCTGGCCTGCCTCCCGTGACGCGCCACTGAAAAAAAGTGAGGCATGGCGCACGTGATGCGCGGTCTCGGGATCGAAGTAGGCGTACTTGCGCACCGCGAGAAGCTGCGTAACCCGAATATCATTGAACTGCCGACGCTGCTCGGAGAGTGCAGCAAGCAGGGTTGGCGGCTCACCGACCCCGGTTGGCACAATGATCGTGTCGCCATCGCGCACGTGGGCAAGTGCATCCAGCGCGCTACCGCGCCGCGCCTGATACAAGTCATGGGGCTTTTGCATGAGAGTTCCTAGAGTCGTCAATGGCATCGTCAAATTCGTGGCCGACGCTGAAGCCGGTGACATTCTGGGCGCCGTGGCTCAACGCGTGCGAAGCCACACGCTACCACGCCGATGGCTGGTGCGACCGCACGCACGAGTATGCGTCATTCTGCCGCGCAGCCCTGCGCAAGCAAGGCGCTGCCATCCGGGCCCGCAGTCATGTCTGTGCGCGAGGGGATTTCAACACACCAGGGGGCGAAGCCTCGCCGACGCGAGCATTATGATGACGGCTATGAACAGGTCAACAAGTTGCTGGCTTCCCGCAAGGTCCTGCGGCTCGGGCTGGGGTATCCCGTGCACGTGGCAGGGTTGAAAGTTTCAAGGGGAAATGCGTCGTGAAGATGGCTGCCATTCAAATGGTCTCGCAAGCCAGCGTCGAGCGCAATCTGGCGCAAGCCGGTCAATTGCTGGAGCAGGCCGCCGCGCAAGGCGCTGAGCTGGCCGTCTTGCCAGAGTATTTTTGTCTCATGGGCTTGCAGGACGCCGACAAACTCAGGGTTCAGGAGCAGTTTGGCAGCGGACCGATTCAGGACTTCTTGAGCCAAAGCGCTCTAAAACTCGGGCTCTGGATTGTCGGGGGCACGCTGCCATTGGCGACGGCTGAGGCGGCGCGGGCGCGAAACAGCTCACTGGTCTTTGATCCAGACGGCCAATGCGTTGCGCGCTATGACAAGATTCATCTGTTCAAGTTTGACAGCGGGCAGGAGCGCTATGACGAGTCGTGCGTGCTTGAACCGGGTGCGCAAGCCGTGACTTTTGACCTTCCATCGAGCGACGGCAACAGCTACCGCATCGGCATGAGCATCTGCTATGACTTGCGGTTTCCCGAACTGTATCGAAACTTGAAGGCGGACATCCTGCTCGTGCCAAGCGCGTTCACATTCACGACCGGGCAGGCGCACTGGGAAATACTGCTGCGCGCGCGGGCTGTCGAAAACCTGGCCTATGTGCTGGCCGCTGCGCAGGGTGGTGTGCACGACAACAATCGCAGGACCTGGGGCCACAGCATGATTGTCGAACCGTGGGGACAGATCCTGGCGGAGCAGGCGCAGGGCAGCGGCGTCGTCATGGCGGACGCCATGAAGGAAACGCTGCGCTCGGCGCGCACCCGCCTGCCCGCCCTGAGTCATGCGGTGCTTCGATCCTGATTGACGCAATCAAGCCCGGGACGGCGACGCCTTAGCCGATCGGCATGGCAGCAAGCGGCTCGCGCAAATGGCAAGCCGCGAACTGCCCGGCGGCGACCTCCCGCATGACAGGCTGCTCGCGCCGGCAGCGCTCCTCGGCGTACGGGCAGCGGGTGTGGAAGTGGCAGCCCGAAGGCGGGTTGATCGGGCTCGGCACATCACCGCCGAGGATGCGGCGCTGCCGGCGGGCGGTCGGGTCGGGCACCGGTACCGCCTCCAGCAGGGCCTCGGTATAGGGATGCTGCGGGTGCGTAAAGATCATGCGCTTGGGTGCGATCTCGACGATCCGCCCCAGGTACATCACCGCAACGCGCTGACTGATGTGCTCCACCACCGCCAGATCGTGCGCGACGAACAGATACGACAGACCGAACTCATGCTGCAGGTCCATCATCAGGTTGATCACCTGGGCCTGCACCGAGACGTCGAGCGCCGAGACCGGCTCGTCGCAAACAATCAGCTTGGGCTGCACCGAGAGCGCGCGCGCGATGCCCAGGCGCTGGCGCTGGCCGCCCGAGAATTCGAACGGGTACTTGAGCATCTGGTCCGGCCGCAGACCGACCCGTTCGAACAGGCTGGCGACCCGTTCGCGCGCCTGGGCGGTGCTCAGGGCCTCGTAGTTGCGCAGCGGCTCGGCCACGATGTCAGCGGCCCGGATGCGCGGGTTCAGCGACGAGTAGGGATCCTGAAACACGGCCTGCAATTCCCGGCGCACCGAACGCATGCCGGCCTGATTGAGGCCTTCGATGTGCTGGCCGCGCCACAGAATCTGGCCGGCGCTGGGGTCCTGCAATCGCAGGATCAGCTTGGCGGTGGTCGACTTGCCACAACCCGACTCGCCGACCAGACCGAGCGTCTCGCCGGCGGCAATCGAGAAGCTCACGCCATCGACCGCGCGCACCATCGCGCCACTGCGCCCGAGCCAGCCCTGCCGGGTCGGGTAGTGCTTGCGCAGGTCGCGCACTTCGAGCAGCCCGGGATCCATGGTTGCGGAGGGGCTCATGCGGGCACCGCCCCGGCGGCGGCGGTGCTCGCGGCACCGGCCGGATGCCAGCACGCGGCCCAGTGGCCGGACCCGTACTCGGCCAGCGGCGGCACTTCGCTGGCGCATTGCGCGCTCGCCTGCGGGCAGCGCGGCGCGAACAGGCAGCCCGGCTGCGCCTCCTTCAGCGAGGGCACCATGCCCGGGATTTCGACCAGACGCCGGGGACGCCGGCCCGGCACATCACTGAGCGAGCCGCCCAGATGCGGCATCGAACCGAGCAGGCCGACCGTGTAGGGATGATGCGGACTGGCAAACAGCGCCTTGACCGGCGCCTCCTCCACCTTGCGCCCGGCATACATCACGACCACGCGGTCGGCCATTTCTGCCACCACGCCCAGATCGTGGGTGATCAGGATGATCGAGGCGCCGGTCTCGGCGCCGAGTTGACGCATCAACTGCAGTATCTGGGCCTGGATCGTGACGTCCAGCGCGGTGGTCGGCTCGTCGGCAATCAGCAGACGCGGACCGCAAGCCAGCGCCATCGCAATCATGACGCGCTGGCGCATGCCGCCCGAGAGCTCGTGCGGGTACTGTCTGGCGCGCCGCTGGGCCTCCGGAATCTGGACCTTGGCCAGCATCTCCACGGCCCGCGCCATCGCCGCGCGCTGCGACAGAGCGCGATGCAGCACCAGCGCCTCGGCAACCTGGCGACCGACCGTCAAAACCGGATTGAGCGAGGTCATCGGCTCCTGGAAGATCATCGAGATCAGGTTGCCGCGCACGCTGCGCATGTCGTCCTCGCTCAGCTCCAGCAGGTTGCGGCCTTCAAACTCGATGCGGCCCGCGACAATGCGCGCCGGCGGCATCGGCAGCAGCCGCAGTATGGACATCGCCGTGACGCTCTTGCCGCAGCCCGACTCGCCGACGATGGCCAGCGTCTGGCCTGCAGCGACATCAAAGCTGACGCCGTCGACCGCCCGCACGACGCCGTCACGCGTGTGGAAATGCGTCTTCAGGTCCCGGACCCGAAGCAGCGGCGCAACTTCATCGGCAGTGCGGCTCATAGCCTTCGCGCCAGGCGCGGATCCAGCGCATCGCGCATGCCGTCGCCCAGCAGGTTGACCGACAGCACGGTGATCGAGAGAAACAGGCCGGGGAACAGCAAGATGGTGCCGGCAACCTGGATCAGGCTGCGGGCCTCGGCCATGATATTGCCCCAGCTCGGAATATTGGGCGGCGTGCCGGCGCCGATGAAGGACAGAATCGCCTCGGTGATCATGGCCGAGGCGCAAATGTAGGTCGACTGCACCAGCAGCGGCGCCACCATATTGGGCAGGATGTGGCGCAGCAGAATCGCCGGCAGGCCGGTGCCCGAGGCGATCGCCGCCTCGACATAGGGCTGCTCGCGCAAGCTCAGCACCAGCGAGCGCACCAGCCGCACGACGCGCGGGATTTCGGTGATGGCGATGGCGATGATGACGTTGTTCAGGCTGGCCTTGGTCAGGGAAATCAGGGCGATCGCCAGCAGCACCGAGGGGATCGACATCAAGCCGTCCATGACGCGCATCATGACCGCGTCAAGCCAGCGCAGATAGCCGGTCACCAGACCGATCGCAAGGCCGACGCCGACCGCCACGAACGCCACCGCCAGCCCGACCGTCAGGGAGACGCGGCTGCCGTAGATGACCCGGCTGTAGACGTCGCGGCCCATCATGTCGGTTCCGAACCAGTGCTCGGCAGACAGCGGGCGCAGGCGCCTGACCGGCGCCAGGGCCAGCGGGTCGACCGTCCCGAGCCACGGCGCCAGCAGCGCCACCAGCAGCATCACCAGCAGCACAATGCCGCCGGCGATCGCGGTCGGGTGGCGACGCAAGGCGTCCTTCAAGCGCAGCCAGGTCGGCGACGCAGTGGCCGGTGCAGGGGCAACGAGTTCGGTCATCTCAGTAGCGGATGCGCGGGTCGAACAGCGAGTAGCTGAGGTCGACCACCAGGTTGACCAGCACGTAGACGGCCGAGAACAGCAGCGTCACGCCCTGGATGATGGGGTAGTCGCGGCGCAGGATGGCATCGACCGTCAGGCGGCCCAGGCCCGGAATGGCGAACACCGTCTCAGTGACGACGACGCCGCCGATCAGCGCCGCCACGCCAATGCCGATGATGGTGATGATGGGCACGGCCGCGTTCTTCAGGGCATGCCGCGTCAGCACCGTGTTGTGTGCCAGGCCCTTGGCGGTGGCGGTTCGCACATAGTCCTGCGCCAGCACGTCGAGCATGGTGGCGCGCGTGATGCGGGCGATCAGCGCCATGTAGACGATACCCAGCGCCACGCTGGGCAGCACCATGTGCCGAAGAAACGGCAGCAAGCCTTCTTTCAGGCTGCGGTAACCCTGCACCGGCAGCCATTCGAGCTCGACCGCGAACAGCAGGATCAGGCCGTAGGCGATCACGAACACCGGCACCGAGAAGCCGAGCACCGACAGCGCCATCACGCTGCGGTCGATCCAGCCGCCGGCGCGCGCCGCCGCCAGCACGCCCAGCGGCACCGCCAGGCCGACCGCGATGATCAGTGTGCAAACGGTCAGGGCCAGCGTCGGCTCGATGCGCTGGCCGATCAGCGTGGCGACCGGCAGACCGGTAAAGATCGAGGTGCCCAGATCGCCGTGCAGCAAGCCCCAGGTCCAACCGCCAAAGCGCACCATGAAGGACTGATCGAGCCCCAGCTGGGCGCGGATGCGGGCAATGTCGGCCTCGGTGGCGATGTCGCCGGCGATCACCGCGGCGGGGTCGCCAGGGCTGAGGTAGAGCAGTGAAAAAACAAACAGCGCCACCACCGCCATGACGGGAATGGTGGCAAGCAGGCGCTTGAGCAGGTAACGCAGCAACTATTTCTTCTCGACGTTCCAGAGGAAGGTGACCGGCGAGTTGATCACCCCAGACAGGTTGGAACGGTAGGCGGTCGGGATGATGAACTGCGCGGTCGGGATGTAGGGTACGGTCTCGAAGGCGCGCTTTTGCATCTCTTCGGCGATCTTCTTCTGATCGGCCACGGTCGGCGCGTTGAACCAGGCGTCGCGCAACTCTTCGAGCCTGGCATCGGTCGGCCAGCCGAACCACGATTTTTCCCCGGCACCGCGCAGCGCCGAGTTGAGCGCCGGAGTCGTGATATCGGGCCCGACGAACCAGGTGTGGAAGATGCTCCAGCCGCCCTTTTCCACCGGTTCCTTGGAAGAGCGGCGCGTGATCATGGTGCCCCAGTCACTGGCCGCGAGTTCGACGTTGAGGCCGATCTTGCGCAGCAGTTCCTGCGTCACCAGCGCCTGCGAGTTGACGATCGGCTGGTCGGTGGCCGACATCAGAACGATCTTCTCGCCCTTGTAGCCGGCCTCCTTGACGAGCGCCTTGGCATGCTCGAAATCACGCTTGCCGGTCAGGGCCGCCGAACCGGCGCTGCTGGCCATCGGCGTGCCGCAGGTGAAGAAGGAGGCGCACGCCTTGCCGTTCTTCGAGTCGCTGGCAATCGCCATCGCATAGTCGTTCTGGTCGAGCACCGCCAGCACGGCCTGGCGCATCTTGACATTGTTGAAGGGTGCCTGCAGGTGGTTGAAACGCAGCATGCCGATGGAGCCCAGCGGGTCGACGCTCTCGACCTTGATGTCCTTGTTCTTCGCGACGACCGGCACCAGGTCCACCGGCAGCTGCTGCCACCAGTCGACCTCGCCGGTATTGAGCGCGGCCGCAGCCGTGGCGGAATCGGGGATGTAGATCCACTCGACGCGGTCCACCTTCACCACCTTGCCGCCGGCACCCCAGGAGGGCGCTTCCTTGCGCGGCACGTAGTCGGTGTTCTTCACATAGACCACCTTGTTGCCGGGGACCCACTGCTCCTTGACGAACTTGAAGGGGCCGGAGCCGGTGGCATCGGTGATGGCGGTAAAAGCGTCGGTCTTGGCGACGCGCTCGGGCATGATGAAAGGCACGTTGGACGAGGGCTTGGCGAGCGCCTCCAGCACGTACGGGAAAGGCTTCTTGAGCTTGAGGCGGAAGGTCTTGTCGTTGACCACCGTCCAGGACTCGGTGAGCTCGCCCAGGCGCTGGCCAAAGACGTCGCGCTTGGCCCAGCGTTCGACCGACGCAATGCAGTCGGCCGAGCGCACCGGCGCGCCGTCGTGGAACTTCAGGCCATCGCGCAGCGTGAAGGTATAGCTCAGGTTGTCCTTGCTGATCTCCCACTTGTCCACCATCTGCGGCTGGAGATGGAAGTTGGCGTCGGTGGCAAACAGAACGTCGTAGACCATGTAGCCGTGGTTGCGCGTGATGTAGGCGGTGGTCCAGATCGGATCGAGGCTGCGCAGGTCGGCCTCGGGTACGAACTTGAGCACTTTGCCCTGTGCCAGCGCGGGTGTGCCTGCCGCGGCACCCAGCGCCAGCGCCAAACCAAGCGAGATGGCTCGCCAGTGCTGACGCACGCTGGATCTTGAAATATTTATCATGTTGCGTTCCCTATGTGTGACTGAATTCAAACGGGGCCAATGTCGCCCAGCGGCGGCGCAGGGCCATCGTCCATTTTTCACGGTAACACACCGTACCGCATCCGATCATGGGGGAAATCCCTGATGCCTGGGCGCGGCCGCGCATCTGATGTAATGGCCATTTCCCGGGTTCACTAAAAGGCGATGCCAACATGACGACGTGCGACCTCCTACTGAGCAATGCCACCGTGTTCGATGGTAGCGGCCAGGCCCGCAGGCAGGCCAATGTGGCCGTCCATCAGGGCCTCATCTGCGCGGTCGGCGAGACCGAAAAGGTGGAGGCTGCGCGCTCGATCGACCTCCAGGGCTGGGCGCTGGCGCCGGGTTTCATCGACGTGCACACGCACGACGACCGCCTGCTCTTGTCCGATCCATCCATGGCACCCAAGGTCAGCCAGGGCGTCACCACGGTCATCACCGGCAACTGCGGCATCAGCCTGGCGCCGTTGGGACGGCACGAGGCCATACCGCCGCTGAACCTGATCGCCAACGGAGAGGACCAGCGCTTCGATTCGTTCGCGGCCTATTTCGATGCGCTCAGCCGCCAGCCGCCAGCCGTCAACTGTGCCGCGCTGGTCGGCCACACCACCCTGCGCGCGGTAAGCATGCGGGCGCTGGAGCGGCCGGCTGACGCAGCAGAGATTGCCCGGATGCAGGCGCTGGTGCGCGAAGCGCTCCAGGCCGGCGTCCTGGGCCTGTCCACCGGCACCTACTACGCGCCGGCGCAGGCGGCCAGCGCGGCCGAAATCCGTGCCGTCTGCGAGCCCCTGCGTGGCACCGATGCGCTGATCGCCTCGCACATCCGCAACGAAGGCGACCAGGTGCTCGAAGCGATGACCGAGGTCATGGCCATCGCCAACGCGCTGGGCGTGCGTCAGGTGCTGTCGCACCACAAGGTGCTGGGTCGGGCCAACTTTGGCCGTTCCAGCCAGACTCTGGCCTTGCTCGACGAGGCGCGCGGTCGCGGCGATGTGTGCCTGGACTGCTACCCCTACACCGCCGCCTCGACGGTGCTGCGCAAGGACGCCGCCGAGCAGGCTTCGCGCACGCTGGTCACCTGGTCCAGGGCCCAGCCCGAGGCCAGCGGGCGCTATCTCGACGAGCTGGCGGCCGAACGCGGCCTTGACCTTGACCAGCTGATCGCCGCCCTGCAGCCGGCCGGCGCCATCTATTTTTCGATGGACGAGGCGGATGTGGAGCGCATCCTCGCTCATCCGCAAACCATGATCGGCTCGGACGGCCTGCCGCACGACACCTTTCCCCATCCACGCCTGTGGGGCGCATTTCCACGGGTGCTTGGCCACTACGCCCGCGAGCGCCAACTGTTTTCACTCGAGACGGCCGTCCACAAGATGACCGGGCTGCCGGCTGCGCGCTTCGGGCTGCGGGGTCGGGGACTGATCAAGGTCGGCTGCGCGGCCGATCTTGTGGTCTTCAACCCGGAGCAGATCCGCGACAACGCCACTTTTTCCGACCCCATGCGGCCAGCCTCGGGCATTCATCAGGTCTATGTGAACGGCGTCCTGTCCTGGCATGACGGCGCCGGCACGCTCGCCCGTGCCGGCCAGGTGATCCGCCGCGCCGCCACGGGCAGCCCCGCATGAAGATCCTTGCGGCCCGAATGAACCACGAGACCAACACGTTTTCGCCGGTGCCCACAGCGCTGGCCGACTTCGGGCCGGACGGTCCGACCTTCGGCGCGC
>CAIMBE010000078.1 GCA_903839085.1 uncultured beta proteobacterium
AGCATGGGTCGGCTGGCTGCCATGTCGTCCAGATCAATGAGCACCGCCACGAACTCGTCGCCGCCGAGCCGGGCCAGGCTGTCGCCCTCGCGCAGGGCCTGTTTCATGCGCCGGGCCAGGGTGATGAGGACCTGGTCGCCCACCTCATGGCCGTGCCGGTCATTGATGGCCTTGAAGCCGTCGAGGTCAAGATAGACCACGGCCAACTGTTGGCCACGGCGCTGTGCCTGTGCCATGGCCTGCTGCAGGCGGTCGGCCAGCAGCACGCGGTTGGGCAGATTGGTCAGCGCATCATAGTGGGCGATGTGCTCGAGTTCACTTTGATGCTGCTTGATCGCGGTGATGTCGGAGAACAATCCCACATACTGCTGCACGGCGCCCGCGCCATCGCGCACCGCGCTGATGGTGAGCAGTTCGGCGTACACCTCGCCGTCCTTGCAGCGGTTCCATATTTCTCCGCTCCAGTGGCCCTGCTCTTTCAGGTCGCGCCACATGACCTCATAGAACGCCGCGTCCTGTCGACCGGACTTGAGCATGCTCGGGTTCTGTCCCACCGCTTCTTCGCGCCCGTAGCCAGTGATGCGGGTGAACGCGCCGTTGACATCCACGATGGTGCCCTGGGCATCGGTGATGACGATGCCCTCGCGGGCATGGCCAAAGACGCTGGCGGCGAGCTGGAGTCTTTCCTCGGCCTGTTTGCGCACCGTGAGGTCAACCACGAAAGCCATCACGCCCATGACCGAGCCGTCCTCGTTGAACAGGTTGGTGGCTCTGAACTCGGTCCGGATATTGTGCCCATCGCGGTGGCGCAGCGCGATCTCGTAAGTGCGCGTCTGACGATTGGGAACGATGCGCGCCTTCTCCTCAAAAATCCTGCCGTTCTCCTCATCCGCAAGCTCGGCCGGGTTGCGCCCGAGCAATTCTTCACGGCTGTAGCCGACCAGGTCGCACATCCGCTCGTTCACCTCTGTGGTGCGCCGATCCGGGTCGATCATCCACACCCCCTCGGGCGCACTGTCGAACATGGTGCGGTAACGGGCCTCGCTTTGCCGCAAGGCATTCTCTGCCCGTTTGCGCCTGCTGATGTCGGTGGTGGTGCCTATCATGCGCAAAGGCTTGCCATCGGCATCGCGCTCCACCACCAGGCCGCGCCCCAGCGTCCACATCCAGCTGCCGTCCTGGCACAGCATGCGGAACTCAACGCTGGCTGATCCGGGCTTGCCGTCCATGTAGGGCTTGATCGCGGCAACCACGCCGGGTGCATCGTCGGGGTGGATGCGTTTGCTCCACTCGTCCGAGGTGGTGCCGATGTCGGCATCGGCATAGCCAAACATTTGCTTGTAGCGCGGCGAGTAAAAGGCCCGGTCGGTCCGGATATTCCAGTCCCACAAGCCGTCGCCGGACCCCTCAATGGCAAATTTCCAGCGCTCTTCGCTCTTCTGGAGCTCCGCTTCGATCCGTTTGCGGCCGGTGATGTCCTGCAGCAGGGCGACAAAGTAATCGACTGATCCATCTGCCTTGCGGACACAGCGCACGGACAGGAATACGGAGATCACGGACCGGTCCTTGCGCAGGAATCGCTTGTCAATCGCATAGCCGTCGATGTCGCCCCGCATCACCCGCTCGAACTGCATGACGTCGGCGGCAAGGTCATCCGGGTGCGTGAATTCGGCCCACGTCAGGCGAACGAGTTCATCGTTGCCATATCCAAGCATCTCGCACAGGTGCTCATTGGCTTCGATCCAGCCCTTTTCTGGCGAGGTGATGGCGATGCCGACCAGCGGCTGATCGAAATAGCTTCGGAAACGTCTTTCGCCGGCGCGAAGGGCCTCCTGCGCCCGGTATTGTTCAGTGACATCGCTGAACACCAGCACCACCCCGACGATCTCCCCGGCAGCATTGCGAATGGGGGCGGCGCTGTCGGATATCTGGTACTCCTTCCCGTCCCTGGCCAGCAGCAGCGTGTGGTTGGCCAGGCCAACCACCTGCCCTTGCGCCATCACCCGTTGCACCGGGTCAGCCACCGGTTCAAGAGTAGCCGCATTGATGATGCGAAACACGTCGGCAAGGACGTGACCCATGGCATCGGCCAGCGGCCAGCCACACAGGCGCTCAGCCGTTGGGTTCATCGCGGTGATGCAGCCTGACGAGTCGGTGGCGATGACCGCGTCGCCGATGGAATTGAGCGTGATGGCAAGGTTGCTCTCGCTCTTCTGCAGCGCCGCCTCGCGCCGAGCCAGGGTTTCGAGCAAGCGGTTGAAACCACCGATCAATTCGCCAACCTCGTCGTCGCGGCTGATCGACAAGGTGTGTGGCGGCCGGTTTGCCTGCGTCATCGCAGCCAGCGTTTTGGCGGCCGTCACCATCGGTGCGAGTTGCCTGACAAGCATCCACCAGGTCAGCCCACCCGACAGCAGGGTGAGGAGAATCGCGGCCGCCAGCATGCGCCGCTGCATCTCGTGGATCGGAAGAAAGGCCTCCTCAGCCGGAAGCCTCGCGACAAGCAGCCAGGACGCCACAGGTATTTGCTTTGCGGCCGACAGCACTTCGAAACCCCGGGAATCCACGATCCGACCGGAACCCTCGAAGCCTTGCATATAGCGGTCAAACAGAAGGTTGACACCGGGCCCGGGCAGTACCGTCATGATGCGGCTCCGGTCGGTGGCCGTCACCACCAGCCGCTGCGGCTGCGTAATGAGCATATAGCCACCGCTGCGGCCATAGCGCGCTTGCGTGATCCGGTCCAGAAAATTGGGCAGGCCCAGGTTGACGATGCCAGCCAGGGCACCGATGACCTTGCCCTGGGCATCCCGAATGGGTACTGCCATGGGGACGATCGGCACCTTGAGCACCTTGCCCACAAACGGCGTGCCGACGATCGGCCTGCCCTTCAATGCCCCAGCCAGGTAGGCAGAGTTCGCGTCATTCAGGAAATTGACGCCGATTCGCCGGGTCGAGGCCGGAACATTGGCGATGACGATGCCATCAAGCCCGGTGACGTAGAAGCCGGCATTGAAGAGGGTCTGAAAAACAGGGCGCTGCTCCAGCAGGGCCTGCAGGGCCTTCGGATTTCCCGACATGGCAGGACCGATGTCGACGGCAATTCTCTCCAGCGCCTTCAACCGGGCGTCGAGTTCGGCATTGATGTTTGCCGCCACCACAGAGACCGTTGCGAACTGCTGTTCGCCCAGCACACGCTGCATGTCGTCCTGCATCGTTCGGCTGGCGTAGAGCGACACGGCCCAGATGCTGGCGACAAAAATAGCCAGCGTGAACAGGGTCACGCGGGTCCGCAGCGAGTGCCACCGGAAGAATTTCGATTTCACGCCGCCCCCCCGACCGCGCTGGTCGCTGGCACTTGGCCTCTTGTCCTGAACATGGATGCCTCCATGACCACTCCTCTTTCTGGGGGAGCCCCTGAACCAGCATGGTACTCCTGCCAAGGCGGATCAATACAATGCAATCTCAGCAATAGTCCCGCGCATTGCTCAGGACAAAGTAGACCGAAGTGAGCATTGCGAACAAGCAACAGGAAAGCGGGGTCGACGCGGTGCCAGGCCTCATTGAGGGCCTGGCCCGGTGAGCCGAGGCGGCCCTGGGGCAACGCACCAGCCTGCCGGGACGGTGGTAGAAGCGAATGGCATCGGCGTAATTGTCAACACCCAATCTTTCGTTGGTTCCATGAAAGCGCTTCAAATCTTGCGAGTTGGCTCGTACCGGCGAGAACTTGAAGATATGCCCACTGATCTCCCCGTAGTGGATAGAGTCAGTCCCCCCTATCATGAGACCCGGGGCCACCAAGGCGTCAGGAAACACCTCCCGAATGGTTTTGTTGAGCAATTTGTACTGCGCCGATTCGGTGGATGCGACTTTGGAAGCGTTGACGGCGCCTGGCAGCGCAAGCAACTCAAAATTTTCGGACTGCGTCGCCTGCGCCACCTTGATGCGCACGTGGTCCATCACCTGCTCTTTGGTATCGCCCGGCAACAACCGGAAATTCACCGTGGCCTCGGCACGACCGCGAGCCGAATCATAGGGTCAAGCGGTGCGGTGGCACTTGCCCGTTACTGTGGCCTGCCACACTCGACACAATGCTTGCTGCCGGCAGGTGTCGAGCGATGGCAGCTTGCGCATTGCCTGACCAGCGAAACCCCGCAGTGCCAACAGAAACAGGCGCCCGGCCGCTGGGACTTCCCACATTCGATGCATTGACCACGTTCAATTCGTCGCTCGGTCATTTTCTCCAGGGAAAACAGCCTCTTCTGGAAGATGTAGACAACGAACAGGGACACGCCAACAGCAAGGGCAATGGCCAGGTAGTACCACACCGCGACCAGGTTGAAGGCCTCTAGCCACTCGATCAGCCGCTTCAGCAGTATTTTCGGAACAAGGTCGTAGACGGTGCTGACAATCCGCGCGAAGATCGGGATAAACGCGATCACAACCAGATGCGACGAGACCAGGATCTGGACATCGTGTCCCTTCCTGAGGCTGACATTGTTCCAGGCGAACAGCACGCCCAGCAGGGGCAGCAGAAAGACCAGCTGCATTGCAAGCTTCTTCAATGGATACCAGAAGTTCGCGGAGCGCAGGTCCTGCCTGAGTGCGTCGCGGGCTGGCTGCTCGAGGCGATCGATCTTTTCCCACAGCAGCGCGACCTTCCTGTTTTCGTTGATCTTCAGCCCGAGCGACTTCAGCTCGCCGGTCAAGGCATTGAGCGAATCGGTCTTCGCCTGGACGTCCTGCCTTATCTGATCAACACCCGCCTGTCCCTGGTCCTGTTTTTGCATGGTTTCCAGGAGCTTTGTGTCATAAGCCCCTTTCGCGCTCCCGACGCGCCGCTGAAGGTCCATCAACTGCCGGTTTGTCCTGGCAAAGCCCTCGAAGACCGGGCGCAGTTCGCTGTCGGTCTTGATCTGCTCGATCAAGTCGCGGTAGGGGGCGCAGGCCAGATGGACTGCCTTGCGCTCCTCATCAATTCGAACAGGGCTGTTCGCATAGGCATTGACGACCGCAGCGAGCTTTTCAGTCCGGTTGGTCAAATTCCAATCGCCATCGAGAACAACGCTTCGGCAAAATGGCGGGATGAAATCATCAGGGGCCGACAGTTGTCTGGTATGCGCATCAAGACCGTTGAAGATCGACACGAGTACAAACATATCGAGAAAAACAATCACGGCCAGCGCGGCTCTGCCCAAGGGACGCTTTTCGAAGCGAATGAGGTTCGCTCGAATTGTCAAGAACTTTGCCTTCGTCAAATCAAACAAGTTCATGTCTCACTCCGAATTGCTGGCCCTCGCCGATGCGACCAAATCCTGTGAATCCTTGGGGCCGAGTCTACGGTAAATGCGTCACTGCGGACAACCGAGTCGGGACGGCCGGCCATCGGTCTACTGCCAGGCGCCAGCCAGGACCGAACGAATGCGCTCGATCGTCTCTTGGACGGGCGCGGTCGTCGCCACTTCCAGGCCCAGGCGTCGGGCGATGTCGTTGACGCGGGCCGGGTTCAGGGGGATGCCGCCGTCATCGATCGCAGCGATCAGATCCACCGCCCGCTGCTGGTCGGGGGTCAGTGCTTTGCGTGGCGTGAGAAGGGCCTTGAGCCAGGATGGGTGCATGCGATATTGTCGCCGCCGAGGACCGGTCCGCCGAAAAGGATGAGACCGAACCTGCTTGCCATTATGATCAACCTTCATGAACCTGCCATCGACAAGCCCCGACCGGCAACTGGCTCTGAAGCAGTATCGCTTGCGCTCCAGGTTCTACGACATCGAACTGGCTGTATTCGAGCCCATCCGTCGCAAAGCCATCGCCCGCCTGAACCTCGGCAAGGGGGCCGCCGTGCTGGATCTGGGTTGCGGCACTGGTTTGAGCTTTGAGCTGCTGCAGCAGGATATCGGCCCGCGCGGACGCATCGTCGGAATCGAGCAGTCCCCCGAAATGCTCGAGCAGGCCCGCAGTCGCGTGGCCCGGCATGGATGGGCCAATGTGACGCTGCTCAACGCGCCCGTCGAGGCCGCCATCATCCCCTTCAGGGCCGACGCAGCGCTGTACCACTTTACCCATGACATTCTGCGCAACCGCGAGGCGATCGGCAACATCGTTCGACATCTCAAGCCCGGCGCCCGCGTCGTTGCAGCGGGTCTGACATGGGAAGCGCCATGGAATTTTCTTGCGAACGGCTTCGTGCTGATGGCTGCGCTGCACTCGGTGACCTCGCTCGAAGGGCTTGGCAGTCCCTGGAGTTACCTTGCAGAGCAGGTCGGCGAGATGGAAGTGACCAGAAGTGGCGGCGTCTACATCGCCAGCGCGCAAGTGCCCGGTGGTTCAGGGGCGGCTCGGCCGTGAGGTCGGCAGCGGCGCCAGCAACGCGATAGCCAGCGACCCGAAGAAGTACAGGCCCTGCAGTTCCAGGGCCCAGCCGCCGGACCTGCCGAGCGTCAACAGCTGGCTGCTGTGCACCAGGGCCACGGCGACGACCATATTGAACGCCATCACCAGCGCAGCCGGCGCCACAAAACGGTTCGCCAGCACCAGCAGCGGTGCCAGAACCTCCCCGACCAGCACGCCGTAGGCCACGAACGCGGGCAGTCCGGCGCTGACCACCAGGCCCTCGATGGAGCCGATACCGCCCATCAGCTTCCAGATGCCATGCAGCAGCAGCGAGCCCGCGACTGCACAGCGCAGGATGAAGAAGCCGACAACGGGCTGGTGGAGAACGGACAGGAGCTTGTTCATGGCGGCGCAACGGGTTGCTAAATTTCGAGGGCAAGGGACCGGTTTTGTGGGCATCATAGAGCACTGCCCCGGGGGACCTTTCCAGAAGTGCTGCCAGGCCAGGGCCTGTCCCGCATGGCAGGAGGATCAGACTGACGGGGCCTTGGCACGACAGTGACAGCGCATTCGCTCTTGCCGAGAATCACGGTCCAGACCACCCGAAGCTGCTATAACCCCATCCATCGACACGCACATCAGCCCATGGACCCATGAACGACACCTATCTCGGCTTTGCCAATTCGGCCTTTGGTTCGCGGCTCGCGAAGGCGCTGGGCCTGCCCCGGCCGCTGGTGCTGGAGCGCCACCGCGCGGGACAGGCGGTCATCGACGGGACGGTCCTGCTGGGCGGCACCGGGCAGGCGCAGTTGCTCGAGCCGCTCGCCGCCGCCTTCTGCTCGATCGGCGCGCAGACGCTGGCCCATGCGCAGTTGCTGCAGTGGATGCCGCTTGCCAACGCCGCGGGTCTGCTCACCGGCCGCTGGGGCGCCGACGGCCAGGCCGGCGAGAAGGTCAAGGCGCTGGTGTTCGATGCCTCGGGCATGGACGACAGCAGCCAGTCCGCCGCGCTCTATGCCTTCTTCCACGATGCCGCCCGCTCGCTGCTGCCGTGCGGGCGCGTCGTCGTCTTCGGCCGCCCGCCCGAGGCCTGCCAGAGCCCGCGCAAGGCGAGCGCCCAGCGCGCGCTCGAGGGCCTGACCCGCTCGCTTGCCAAGGAATTGAAGAAGGCGATCACCGTGCAACTGGTCTATGTCGCTGAAGGCGCGCAGGACCAGATTGAATCGACCCTGCGTTTTCTGCTGTCGCCGCGCTCTGCCTACGTCTCGGGCCAGGTGATCCGGATCGGCCTGCCGGTCGGTCCGTCGGGTGCACCGGCCGACTGGAACCAGGCGCTGGCGGGCAAGAAGATCCTGGTGACCGGCGCCTCGCGCGGCATCGGGGCCTCGATCGCCGAGGTGATGCAGCAGGAAGGCGCGCGCGTGATCTGCCTGGACGTGCCGCAGGCGCAGGCCGGCCTGCGCGAGGTCGCCGAGCGGCTGGGCGCCAGCGCGATCGAGCTCGACATTGGCGCTGACGATGCGCCGCAAAGGCTGGTCGAGGCCGCCCTGGCGCAGGGCGGCTGGGACGCCGTGGTGCACAACGCGGGCATCACGCGCGACAAGACCATTGCCAACATGAAGTCGCATCTGTGGCAGGCGGTGGTCAATGTGAACCTGTCGGCACAGGAGCGCATCAACGATGCGCTGCTCGAGGCCGGCGCCATCGGCGCGGGCGGGCGCATTGTCTGCGTGTCGTCGATCTCGGGCATTGCCGGCAACATGGGGCAGACCAACTATGCCTTCTCCAAGGCCGGCGTGGCGGGCATGGTGCAAAGCATGGCGCCGGTCTGCGCGCGGCGCGGCATCACCATCAACGCGGTGGCGCCGGGTTTCATCGAGACCCAGATGACCGCGGCCATCCCGTTTGCCACGCGCGAGGCCGGCCGGCGCCTGAATTCCATGAGCCAGGGCGGTCTGCCGGTGGATGTGGCGCAGGCCATCGCCTGGCTCGCCAGCCCGGCCTCGGGCGGCCTGAACGGCAACCTGGTGCGGGTCTGCGGCCAGAGTTTCATCGGCGCCTGAGCGGCCATGAAAATCGTCGAGATCGACGCGGCGCCAGGTTTCGGCGGCCTTGTCCTGGGCGCGCTGCGCTCGAGCCGCAAGCGACCGGGCCCGGTCAGCGCGCTGCCCGAGATCACCTACGTGCAGGCGCAGGCCAGGCTCGATGCTGCCCACCTTGCCCGCTACGGACAGGTCTGCGGCTTCAGCGAGGCGCACGGTGTTCCCGTGAGCTACCCGCAACTGCTGACGTTTCCGCTGGTGATGGCCTTCGTCGGTTCGCCCGAGTGCCCCTGGCCCGCGATGGGAACGGTGCATCTGGCCAACCGGATCGTGCAGCGCCAGCGCCTGAGGCCGGGCGAGCCCTTGCGCGTGGAAGTTGCGACCGGGCAGTTGCTCTCGCACGAGAAGGGGCAGGCGTACACGCTCGAGCTGAGGATACTGCGCGACGGCGAGCTGGTCTGGGAGGCCACCCAGACGCTGCTGCGCCTGGGTGTGCAAAGCCCGAGCGGGCCGGCCTTTGTCAGCGATCTGAAATCTGACCTGGCGCTGTCGCATCAGGCTGATCTGCTGGCGCCGGCCAACATTGGCCGGCGCTACGCCGCGGTCTCGGGCGACCGCAATCCGATCCATCTGTGGGCGCTCACGGCCAAGCTGCTGGGCTTTCGCCGCGCGATCGCGCATGGCCTGTGGACGCAGGCGCGAGCGCTCGCGGCGCTGTTGCCGCGTGACGCGGTCGCGCAGGCCGAGCTCAGCGTGGAGTTCAAGACCCCGCTGTTTCTGCCCGCGCGCGCCTCCCTGTGGACGACGCGCGAGGCCGCTGGGCCGCTGGCGCGCGGCGCCCTGTTCGAGGTCCGCGACGCAGCCGGGCGCAAGCCCCATCTGCGCGGTCGCCTCAGCCATGCATAGACCCGATCCACCAAGGGAACTTCAAACATGAACACCATACGCCGGGTTGCCGTGATTGGCGGCAACCGCATTCCGTTTGCCCGCTCCGGCACCGCCTACGCGCGCGCGTCCAACCAGGAGATGCTGACGGCCACGCTGCAGGGCTTGGTCGACCGCTTCGGCCTGCATGGCGAACGCCTGGGCGAGGTGGCGGGCGGCGCGGTCATGAAGCATTCGCGCGACTTCAACCTGGTGCGCGAATCGGTGCTGTCGACCACGCTGGCGCGCGAGACGCCGGCGTTCGACCTGCAGCAGGCCTGCGGCACCGGACTCGAGGCGGCGATCGTGGTGGCCAACAAGATCGCGCTCGGCCACGTCGAGTGCGGCATCGCCGGCGGCGTCGACACCACCTCGGACGCGCCGATCGGCCTCAATGACAAGCTGCGCCGGATCCTGCTCGATGCGTCGCACGCCCGCAGCACGGCGCAGCGCATCGGCGCCCTGACCCGCGCGCGCCCGGGCATGCTGCTGCGCCCCGCCCTGCCGAGCAACGGCGAGCCGCGCACCGGCTACTCGATGGGCGAGCATGCCGAACTGATGGCGCGCGAGTGGGACATCAGCCGCGAGGAGCAGGATCTGCTGGCCCTCAAAAGCCACCAGAACCTGGCCCGCGCCTATGACGCCGGCTTCTTCACTGACCTGATGACACCGCACAAGGGCCTGAGCCGCGACAACAACCTGCGCGCCGACCTGACGATCGAGAAACTGCGCGCGCTCAGGCCGGTCTTCGACAAGCGTGTCGCCCCCGATCAGGGCACGCTCACGGCGGGCAACTCGACGCCGCTCACCGATGGCGCCTCGGCCGTGCTGCTGGCCAGCGACGCGTGGGCGCAGGCGCGCAAGCTGCCGGTGCTGGCCTATCTGTCCTTCAGCGAGGTCGCGGCGGTCGACTTCTTTGACAAGAAGGAAGGCCTGCTGATGGCGCCCGCCTATGCCGTGCCGCGCATGCTGGCGCGCGCCGGCCTGACCCTGCAGGACTTTGATTTCTACGAGATCCACGAGGCCTTTGCGGCGCAGGTGCTGTGCACGCTCAAGGCGTGGCGCGACCCGGCCTATTGCCGCGAGCGTCTGGGGCTGGCGCAGCCGCTCGGCGAGATCGACCCGGCCCGGCTCAATGTCAATGGCAGCTCTCTGGCGGCGGGGCATCCGTTTGCGGCGACCGGCGCACGCCTGCTTGCCGGCCTGGCCAAGATGCTG
>CAIMBE010000079.1 GCA_903839085.1 uncultured beta proteobacterium
AGCGGGCGTATGCCAAACGGGTCGCGAAAGGCCAGCACGCCATGGCCGGCAATCATCGCAATCACGGCATACGAACCCTTGATCCGACGATGCACACGCTGCACCGCCTGAAACACGTCCTGGGGCTGCAAAGGCAGGCCGCGCGTGGTCTTTTCCAACTCGTGGGCGAGCACATTGAGCAAGACCTCCGAATCGCTCTCGGTATTGATGTGGCGATGATCGGCGCCGAACAGTTCTGCCTTGAGCGCCTGCGCGTTGGTCAGGTTGCCGTTGTGCACCAGCACGATGCCGAACGGCGCATTGACGTAGAAGGGCTGCGCCTCCTCCTCGCTGTAGGCGTTGCCGGCGGTCGGGTAACGCACCTGGCCCAGTCCGCAATGGCCCGGCAGCGAGCGCATGTTGCGCGTGCGAAATACGTCGCGCACCATGCCCTTGGCCTTGTGCATGAAGAACTTGCGCTCCTGCTGCGTCACGATGCCGGCGGCGTCCTGTCCCCGGTGCTGCAGCAGCAACAAGGCATCGTAGATAAGCTGATTGACAGGTGCGCTGCTGACAACGCCGACGATTCCACACATTATGGCAAGTACTTTCCAAACTCATGCGGCAACACCGGCTTCAAGCCCTGCAGTGCAGCCTCTGTTAAACCGGCGCCGATCGATTCCTTCCAACGGTCGCTGTTCCTGAGCGGCGTCATGCTGACGACCACGGTCGCGCTCAGCAGCAAAAAAACGCCGCGAAGCAAGCCGAACAACGCGCCGAGCGCGCGATCGGGCGCTCCAAGACCGACCTTTACCAGCAACTTCTTCACCAGTCGGGCCACCAGCCCGCCGGCAAAGATGATCAGCACAAAAACCAGGACAAAAGCCGCTGCGAAACGAATCAGCTCACTGGCGCCGCTCATCGGAATTTTTTGCGCAACATCGGGAGCCAACCACTGCGCCAAAATGAACGCTGCGATCCAGTTCAGCAAGGACAGCACTTCATATACCAGGCCGCGCCAGGCACCCAGCGCCGAGGAGGCCAGCAGCAACAGCGCAAAAATCCAGTCCAGTGCAATATCGGGCATGGTTCCGGCGCGGTTCTTCTACAGGCTCAGGGTGGTGGCGGGTAGATTGAGTTTCTTGATTTTCGCCGCGGCCGTGTCCGCCTCCGCCTTGCCAGCAAAGGGACCCACGCGCACGCGGATGCGGCGCCCTTCCTTGGTCTCCACGACCTGCGTGTAGGTCTTCAGTCCCACGTGCTCAACTTTGAGACGCACTTCGCGCGCCCGATTGGCGTCCGCATAAGCGCCGACCTGAACCACAAAACGGCTCTCGGTCGCGCCATTCTTCGGGTCCGCATCCTTGCCTTCGAGGAGTGCCTGGGCCTTGCCACCGTCATCAAGCTTGATCGGCGTCGAGGCCGCCTGCCCAGTTGGCTTGTCGATCGCGGCAGGCACAATCTTGGTCACTGGCTTTGAGGCGGCAGGCGCCGGTTCGGTCCGGAGCGCCGGTTTGGACGCCTCGAGCGCGGGTGCACTCGCAGGCGCTGGCGCCGCCGCAGGCGCTGGCGTCGGCAGAATTTCTTCCGCCTTGGGCAGCACTGCGGGTGCTGGAATGGTCAGCGGTTTGACCTTGTTACGGTCGGGTATCTCGATCGGGATGTCGACCGAAATCGGGCGCGGCTGTCGGTCAAACAAGAGCGGGAAGCCGACCACGCCGACCAGCACCAGCACGGCGGCGCCAAGCAGGCGATGTTTGGCGCGCTTTCGCATCGCCTCGACACTTTCGGGTAGAACGGACGCCGCTGCCGGCTCGTCGCTACCCTTTCGGAACTTGAAAAAGGCCATGTTGTGGGGCTATGAGCTTGAATTGTCAGGCACGCTTCGGGTGCGAAGGCTGGAAACACCGTTTCGCAAAACGCCACCGACGGTGTAGAACGACCCGAACACCACAATTCTATCAGCGGGGTCTGCCGCATCGATGGCCGCCTGCAGGGCGTGGCCCGGATCCGGATGGGTCGACGCTGTGGCCTTGCCCCTCTTGTCCTGCAACTTCCAGAGTGCCTGCAAATTGACGGCAGACTCGGCGCGCGCGCTTGGCAGATCGGTGAAGTACCAGCGATCGATCACCGGGCTGATCCGGTGCAGCATGGTCGCCAGGTCCTTGTCGGCCATGGCGCCGAAGACGGCGTGCGTCACCGGGTAGTAGCCCATCGCGTCCAGATTGGCCGTCAACGCGGCCACCGCATGCGGGTTGTGCGCCACGTCGAGCACCAGCAGCGGCTGGCCGGCGAGCACCTGAAAGCGCCCCGGCAGCTCAACCTGTGCCAGGCCACTGCGCACCGCCTGCGCGGTCACCGGCAAGCGTTCGCGCAATGCCGACAGCGCCGCCAGGACACCGGCGGCATTGAGCAGCTGGTTGGCGCCGCGCAGCGCCGGGTAGGCCAGACCGCTGTAGCGACGGCCACGCCCAGCCCAGCCCCACTGCTGCTTGTCACCGCTGACATTGAAATCGACACCGATGCGCCAGAGGTCGGCGTCGATCTCGGTGGCATGATCGAGCACGCTTTGCGGTGGCACCGGATCACTGAGCACCACCGGCTGGCCGGTGCGCATGATGCCGGCTTTCTCGAAGCCGATCGACTCGCGGTCCGGCCCCAGATAATCCATGTGGTCAAGGTCAATGCTGGTCAGCACGGCGCAGTCGGGCTCAATGATGTTGACCGCGTCCAGGCGCCCGCCCAGCCCCACTTCCAGAATCGCCACGTCGAGCTTGGCGCGCACCATGACATCGAGTATGGCCAGCGTTGAAAACTCGAAGTAGGTCAGTGATACCGGCGGACTGCCCGATCGTCTGGCGTTCTCGACGCGGGCAAACGCGGCCGCCAGTTCGACTCGGGCGGCAGGCTCGCCGGCAAGGCGCAGGCGTTCCTCGAAATGCACCAGATGCGGCGAGGTATAGACCCCGGTCCGATAGCCCGCCTCGCGCAGAATCGATTCCAGCATGGCGCAGGTTGAGCCCTTGCCGTTGGTACCGGCGACCGTGATGACCGGGCAACTGAAGCACAGGCCCATGCGGTCGGCCACCTGTTTCACGCGCTGCAGCCCCAGATCGATGCTCTTGGCGTGCAGTTGCTCGCAATGCGCCAGCCATTGGTCCAGTGTTTTGGGTTCGATATTCATGTCAGCCGCCATTGTCGCTGAGCAACGCGGCCGCTGCCGAGCCGGCGGGCCCGGCCTGAGCGGCCGGTCGACGCGCGTGACTCGCCTAAAATCGCGCTTTACCCGAATACTGCACTGCACCTACCATGGCCACCATTCTCCAAAACTTGCCCGTCGGCCAGAAAGTCGGCATCGCCTTCTCGGGCGGTCTGGACACCAGCGCCGCCTTGCACTGGATGAAGCAAAAGGGCGCCATTCCTTACGCCTATACCGCCAACCTGGGCCAGCCCGACGAAACCGACTATGACGACATTCCACGCAAGGCGATGCAATATGGCGCTGAAGCGGCGCGCCTGATCGACTGTCGCAGCCAATTGGCCGCCGAAGGCCTGGCCGCGCTGCAAAGCGGCGCCTTTCACATCTCGACGGCGGGCATCACCTACTTCAACACCACGCCACTCGGGCGAGCGGTGACCGGCACCATGCTGGTCGCTGCCATGAAGTCAGACGATGTCAACATCTGGGGTGACGGCAGCACATTCAAGGGCAATGACATCGAGCGCTTTTACCGCTATGGCCTGCTGACCAACCCGTCGCTTAAGATTTACAAGCCCTGGCTCGACCAGCTGTTTATCGATGAGCTCGGCGGCCGCGCGGAGATGTCGGCCTTCATGACGCAGGCCGGCTTTGGCTACAAGATGTCGGCCGAGAAGGCATACTCGACCGATTCGAACATGCTGGGCGCAACCCACGAGGCCAAGGATCTGGAACACTTGAGCAGCGGCATCAGGATCGTCAATCCGATCATGGGCGTCGCGTTCTGGAAAGACGAGGTTGCCGTCGCACGCGAGGAGGTCACGGTGCGCTTCGAGGAAGGGCGTCCGGTGGCCCTGAACGGCGTCGAATACGCCAGCCTGGTGGACCTGATCCTGGAAGCCAACCGCATTGGCGGGCGCCATGGTCTGGGCATGAGCGATCAGATCGAGAACCGCATCATCGAGGCCAAGAGCCGCGGCATTTACGAAGCGCCTGGCCTGGCGCTGCTGTTTATTGCCTACGAGCGACTGGTCACCGGCATTCACAACGAGGACACGATCGAGCAGTACCGGGACAACGGACGCCGCCTTGGACGCCTGCTGTACCAGGGCCGCTGGTTCGACCCGCAGGCCATCATGCTGCGCGAGACCGCGCAGCGCTGGGTGGCACGGGCCATCACGGGCGAGGTCAGCCTCGAACTGCGCCGCGGCAACGACTATTCGATACTGAACACGACATCGCCCAACCTGACCTATGCGGCGGAGCGCCTGAGCATGGAAAAGGTCGAAGACGCGCCGTTCTCGCCAGCAGACCGCATCGGCCAGTTGACCATGCGCAACCTCGACATCGTGGACACGCGCGCCAAACTGGGCATCTATGCGCAAAGCGGCTTGCTGTCACTGGGAAAGGATGGCGACTTCTTGAAGTTAGACGACGCTGGCAGCAAGTAGTGGCGCATCGCGCCATATGCCCGGCCGTGCTTGGGCAGCGGCAGCTTGGTCGTGGCAGCCCGCCGACCCTCCCGGAATAGAAGGCATCAGGAGACATGCAACTTTGCGAATTGCCTGCTTCCTACCCGGCATTCGGCGCAGCAGACCAGCGGTCGTCTGGATGTTGAAGATGTCGTCTACGGCATCACCGCAACCCGGCGCTTCTTGAGGATGACCATCGGTGCCGGGGCGTCTTTTCGGGCCACCGGCCAGGGCGGGACCTCTCTTGAAAACTCCGGATTCAATTCCTTGGGCGCATTGGCTACAGCCTTCGCTACCGCCTTGGTTTTCAGAGGCGTCAGGTGATCGCCAACGACCTGCACATACTCACCGCCAGCCGTCATGGCCAGCGCGCCAACCTGCGCGCCCTTGCTCACGCTGCCAAGCAGCTTCAGCTCATCACCTTCGGGTCGCTCATGCGTATGCCTCGACCAGGCTGCCCGGCCAAGGACAACCCTCCAGCCCGGTTTGCGCGGCTTGCGAAGTTGTTTACTGTCAGATCTGAACTTTTCGAAGGAAGGCTGAACTTGCATTGGGAATGTGACTGGAATGGCTCGATCGGGGAAATACCGTCGCCGACGGCGCCCTGATTTGACAAGGTGAGGAAGGTTAGCTGCAATTTCGGATGAGGTCTATTAATAAATATTGAGGCCGAGTCCGAAAAATAACGCGGCCCGCATCAGCGCGACCTGTTCGCGCCCAAATACGATGAAGCAATCGGCACCAGGGACGCGCCTTCAATGCCCAGGTAGGACAAACCAGGCAACTTGCCGCTTGCGACGTTGTCAATTTGCAGGGAGTCCAGGTTGTCGAGGCTCATCAGGGGCTCGCCTGGTGCGAGTTCCATCAGCGCAGCCTGCAAACGGCCCAGCCAGCGTGGCAGCGCCAACACCGGACGACCGCGCCCGCCTCGTACGCCGCTGAGTCGCGCCGACAACTGCACCAGTTGACGCAGCGTAAATACGTCGGGGCCACATGCTTCCAGAATCAACGGCGCACCCGATCCTCGCGCCCCATCAGCACGCTCCAGGCTGCGCAGCACGGCGCTGGCCACATCCTCGACCCACACCGGCTGAAAACGCGCGTCGGCGCCGGCCAGCGGCATGATCGGCAACACCTTCTGCAGCTGGGCGAAGACGTTGAGGAACTTGTCGCCGGCGCCGAAAATGACGCTGGGCCGCAGAACCGCCAACTCGAACACGCCCCGCTGCCCCGACTCGGCTGCCCGCATCAAGGCGGCCTCGCCTCGCCCCTTGCTGCGCAGGTACATCGAAGGCGCCGAATCAGGCTGCTGCGCATCGGCTCCGATCGCGCTGACGTGCACCAGCTGACTGACGCCCGCCGCAACGCAGGCGCGCGCCAGTTTCTGCGGCAACAGCACATGAACCTGTTCGAAGGCCGCTTGCGTTCCATGCAGAACGGCGACCAGATTCACCACAGCGTGCTGCCCGGCGACGCCCTGCGCAAGTGCCGCTTCATCGTGCACATCGAGTTCCACCACGCTCAGGCGCGGCAAGTGGAGCAGATGGCCCGCGCGCGCGCCCCGGCGACTGGCCACCGTGACCTGCCAGCCAGCGTTCGCGAGCCACTCGCAGACACGGGTACCGACAAAGCCCGTGCCACCCAGGACAAATGCATTGTTCATAGGCCGAGCTTAGCGCCTTGCAGGGTGATGTTCAGCATGCCGGTCGCGGTTCACTCGAAGCTCGGACGACCATGGTCCGTGAGCGCGTGCGCCACGGCATCGGCTTCAGACCACCACCGGCTCGGGCTCGAGCAGGATGCCAAAGCGCTCGTAGACGCTGGTCTGAATCGCCTTGGCCAGGGTCATCACCTCACCACCGCTGGCGCCGCCCCGATTGACCAGCACCAGCGCCTGCTTTTCATAGACACCGGCATGACCCACCGACTTGCCCCGCCAGCCGCAAGCGTCAATCAACCATCCGGCAGCCAGCTTGATCGAGCCGTCGGCCAGGTGGTAATAAACAATCTTCGGGTCACGCGCGATGATGTCGGCGCACTGTTCGGGTGTCACGGTTGGATTCTTGAAAAAACTGCCGGCGTTGCCAATCAGCGCCGGGTCCGGCAGCTTGGCGCGCCGGATCTCGCAGACCCACTGGTAAATCTGCATCGCTGTGGGCACTGCGACGCCCGATTCGGCGATCCTCTTTTCTATGTCAGCGTAACCCAGCACCGCTTTCCAGGGCCTGGGCAGGGCGAAGCGCACGCGGGTGATCAAGGCCCGGCCGGCCAGGCCCAGCGAACTCGAGGCATGCTTGAACACCGAATCGCGGTAGCCGAAAGCACACTGTGCGGCATTCAGCGTGAAAGGCTTTCCGGTTTGCAGGTCCACCGCGTCCAGCGAGTCAAAACGGTCCTGCAGCTCAACGCCATAGGCGCCAATGTTCTGCACCGGGGCCGCGCCCACCGTGCCCGGAATCAGCGCCATGTTTTCCAGGCCCGGATAGCCCTGCTGCAGCGTCCAGTTCACAAGGCCGTGCCAGTTCTCCCCGGCGCCGGCTTCGAGGATGAAAGACTTGGCGGTTTCCTCTACCAGCCTTCGGCCCATGATCTCGACTTTCAGAACCAGCGGCTTGATGTCACCGGTGAGCACGATATTGCTGCCGCCACCCAGCACAAACTTTGCTTGTCCCGCCCATTCGGGGTCGGCGACCAGGTTCTCTATGTCGGCCTGGCTGGCGATACGGACCAGGCGATGCGCCTTGGCGACAATGCGAAAGCTGTTGCATGGCTCCAGGGGAACGTTTTTCTCGATTAACATTGGAGCAATTCTCTCACTTGCCTTCACGGTCACGATTTTTCGGGAATTTAGCCATGCCTTCTTTTGATACCGTTTGCGAAGCCAACCAGGTGGAAGTCAAGAACGCAGTGGAAAACAGCGCCAAGGAAATCAGCACCCGCTTTGATTTCAAAGGCACGCCCGCGGCGATCGACATCAAGGACAAAGAAATCACCCTGATCGGCGACGCCGATTTTCAGCTGAGCCAGATCGAGGAGATCCTGCGCAACAAACTGACCAAGCGCAACGTCGACGTGCGCTTTCTGGACAAGGGTGAAGTGCAAAAAATGGGCGGCGACAAGGTCAAGCTGGTGATCAAGGTGCGCAACGGCATCGAAACCGAGGTTTCAAAGAAGATCCAGCGCGCCCTCAAGGACAGCAAGCTCAAGGTCCAGTCCGCAATTCAGGAAAACAAGCTGCGGGTGACCGGAGCCAAGCGCGATGATCTGCAGGCGGCGATGGCCCTGATCAGGAAAAGCATCACCGACATGCCGCTGAGTTTCGACAATTTTCGCGACTGACAGGCTGCTGCCGTGACCGTAGAGAACGAAAACGAATACGAAGACCTGCTCAGTCTGTGGTCCGACCTGGAGTCCGGACTCGGGATCATCCTGGGCAGCCCGGGAAGCATCCAGGAATTTGAACAGCGGGTCTGGCAGTATGACCGCTGGATGCGGGACCTGATCAGGCAGGACCCGGACCTCGGCCTGTATCTGCTGTTCCAGCTGGCTGCCAACTCGCCGGTCGGCTACAGCGCCTCGCACTCTCTGATCTGCGCCGTCCTGTGCGACCTGACGGCAGGCGAACTCGGGCTGTCCAAGGCGGAACGGGACAGCCTGGTGCATGCCGCCATGACCATGAACATGTCGATGACGACCTTGCAGGACCAGTTGGCTGAGCAGGCGGATAAACCCAGCGCGATCCAGCAGGATGACATTGCCGGACACCCCGCCAACAGCGCGATGATGCTGACCAATATCGGCGTCAGCGACCACCTGTGGCTCGATGCCGTGCGCCTGCATCACGATGAAACCACCGACAAGGGCGAATTGCGCGCCGTTTCACCGGTCATCCGGCTGGCGCGAATCCTGCGCATCGTCGATCGCTACGCGGCCATGATCAGTCCGCGCAGATCGCGTGAGGGCCGCAGTGCCACCGATTCGATGCGGGCCATCATCGCCCGATCAAGTGAACAGACCGACGAAGTGGGTCGCGCTCTGATACGCGCCGTGGGCCTGTGCCCGCCTGGCACCTATGTGCGACTCGACAGCGACGAACTGGCGGTGGTGGTGCGCCGCAGCGATCAGTTGAACCTGCCCCAGGTGGCGATTGTGATCGGTGAAGAAGGCGCGCTGATGAGCCCGCCCCGTTTGCACCAGACCGCCCGCGGCAGCCCGAGCATCAGAACCGCGTTGCCCGCCTCGGCGGTGCGCGAGCACCTCAATCATCATCAGGTTCTGCGCCTGACCTGAGTCTTGCCGCAGCGCTAGCGCAGCCACTTTTGCAGGAACTGCGCGTGACCCGACGCCGGGTCGAGCTGATAGTTGGCAAAACCGATGCGGGAATAAAGGCTGATGGCCCCGACATTGCCGGAAAGCACCTCCAGCGTCAGCTTGCAGGCGCCCCGCTCGCGCGCGAGTTTGTCGACCAGGGTCAGCATCTGCTGTGCAACGCGCTGACCGCGATAGGCTGGCAACACCACCACGTCGTGAATATTGACCAGGGGCCTGCACTCGAAGGTCGAGAAACCTTCAATGCAATTGACCAGGCCGACCGGCCTCGCGTCATCCTCGCCAACAAAGGCGAGCACACTGAAGGCCTGCGCTCGCTCGGCCAGACAGCGGACCAGGTTGGTCTGGGCAAATTCGCTCAGACCGTGACCGCCCCCCATCGGATCTCGCGCGTATGCGTCAAGCAAGTGCACCAGCGCAAGAGCGTGAGCGGCATGGCCGTAGTCGGCAAGGCAGACACGCAGGCCGACCGGCATCGGTTTCATGCGCTCAAAGCGTCTGCCAGGTTCTGCGCACAGCGCTGCGCCTGCGCCGCGTCGGGGGCCTCGACCATCACCCGCAGCACGGGCTCGGTGCCGCTGGCACGGATCAGCACGCGGCCGCGGGCACCCAGTTCGAGTTCCACCGCCTGCTGGGTGGCGGTCAATTGCGGGCTGCGTCGCCAGTCCTGGCCCGATTTCAGCCGGACGTTGATAAGAACTTGCGGGAACAGGGTGACCTCAGACAGCAAGTCAGAGACCGATCGCCCACTGCGCAGGCAGGTCTGCAAGACCTGCAGCGCCGAGATCAGGCCGTCGCCCGTGGTGTGCTTGTCCAGTGCCAGCAGGTGGCCCGATCCTTCGCCGCCAAGCAGCCAGCCCCGCTTTTCCAGTTCCTCCAGCACATAGCGATCCCCCACGTTGGCGCGCACCATTTCGACGGCATTGGCTTTCAGCGCGAGTTCGACGGCCATATTGGTCATCAGCGTGCCGACCACACCCGGCACGATCTGCTCGGCCGATCTGCAGGCGAACTTGCCGCCATGCATCAGACGCTCCTTTGCCATCAGAAAAAGTAGCTCGTCGCCATTGAACAGGCGACCGCTGGCGTCAACCAGTTGCAGGCGATCGGCATCGCCATCGAGCGAAATGCCGTAGTCCGCGCCGCTCGCCCTGACCGCCTCGACCACCGCCTGCGGATGAGTCGCCCCGACCTCATGGTTGATGTTCACGCCATCGGGTGCGCAGCCGATGGCGATGACCTCGGCGCCCAGTTCATGAAACACCTTCGGCGCCACCTGATAAGCCGCACCGTGGGCCGCATCGACCACGATTCTCAGACCTTTGAGCGTCAGATCGCTGGCAAAGGTGCTCTTGCAGAATTCAATGTAGCGCCCGGCGGCATCATCCAGGCGGCGCGTCTTGCCCAAATTGGCCGAATCAGCCCACAGGGGCGGTTCGTCCAATGCCATCTCGACGTCCGATTCCCAGGCGTCAGGCAGTTTGGTGCCCTGGGCACTGAAAAATTTGATGCCATTGTCAGCGAACGCGTTGTGGCTGGCGCTGATGACGACACCCAGCGACGCGCGTTGTGTTCGCGTCAAATAGGCGACGCCCGGGGTCGGCAACGGACCCAGCAGCACGACGTCAACCCCGGCCGAGTTGAAGCCGCTCTCCAGGGCGCTCTCCAGCATGTATCCCGAGATGCGGGTGTCCTTGCCGATCAGCACCGTCGGTCGCGTCTCCGTCCTCTTGAGAACGCGACCCACCGCATGGGCCAGGCGCAGAACAAAATCAGGCGTGATCGGCATCTGCCCGACGGCGCCCCGGATGCCATCGGTTCCAAAATATTTTCTGCTCAAGTTCATCCCCTTGTGTGAAACCATGCCGTCAAATGCTAGCTATTTTATAGCGCCCAACACCTTCAGGGCCTGTACTGTCTCGGCCACATCGTGGACGCGCACGATCGAGGCGCCGCGCTCCACTGCCAGCAGCGCGGCGCTCACGCTCGCCGCCAGGCGATGCGCCGGCGCCGCATCGTCCGCGATCCCTGCCACCCTGGCCAGCGATGACTTTCGCGACCAGCCAACCATCACGGGATGGCCGCTGCGCAGGAGTTCCGCCTGTCGCGCCAGCAGCGCAAAGTTCTGCGCCACGGTCTTGCCAAATCCAATACCGGGATCAAGCACGATGCGGCTCCTGTGAACGCCCTGTTCCTGCAGGCGCGCTGCCGCCTCCTGCAGAAACAGCTGGACCTGTGACACCGCGTCGCCTTCCATCGGCCGGGTCTGCATCGTCAAAGGCTCCAGATGCATGTGCATCAGGCACACGCCACAGCGTGGATGTTGCGCCACGACCTGCATGGCACCGGGCGCTTGCGTCGACGCAATTCCGGGCCAGCGCAGGGCCCAGATGTCGTTGATGATGTCGACCCCAAGGTCCAGGGCGGCCTGCATCACCATGGGCTTGTAGGTATCGACCGATACCGGAACGCCGAGCTTGACGGCCTCGCGCACGACCGGCAGCAGACGCGCCAGTTCTTCGGCCTGATCGGTCGCAAGCGCCCCGGGACGGGTCGACTCGGCTCCGATATCCAGAATATCGGCGCCGTCGCGCACCAGTCTCTCGCACTGACGCGAAGCCGCCGCGGGTGATGCGAAACTGCCCCCGTCAGAGAACGAGTCTGGCGTCACATTGACAATGCCCATCACCTTGGGCGTCGTCAGGTCAAGAAGGAATCTTGAAGTGGTCCATTCCATGGAAAAAGCTGCCTGGCTTGAAACAGAAACGGGGCTGTCCGCCCCGCTTCAACTCTTGAATTTCGCCCTTACGCGACGGTCGGCGCAGCGTCAGTTTTTACCGCTGGCGCGCCGCCGCTGCTGTTGTCTCCACCCGCCGAGGGCACGCGCGGCGCCCAGTCCTTGGGCGGACGCGGCTCCTTGCCAGCCATGATGTCTTCGATCTGATCGCTGTCGATGGTCTCCCACTCCAGCAGTGCCTTGGCCATCAGATGGATCTTGTCCTGGTTGTCCTCAATCAGCTTGCGCGCCTGGCTGTATTGCTGGTCAATGATGCGCCGAACTTCGGCGTCAACCTTCTGCATGGTCTGCTCGCTCATGTTGGTGGTCTTGGTGACCGATCGGCCCAGAAAGACCTCGCCCTCGTTATCGGCGTAGACCATCGGACCGAGCGCATCGGTCATGCCGTAGCGGGTCACCATGTCGCGCGCAATGTGGGTGGCGCGCTCAAAGTCATTGCTGGCGCCGGTCGTCATCTGGTTCATGAAGACCTCTTCGGCGATGCGGCCGCCAAACAGCATGCTGATCTGATGCAGCATGTATTCGCTGTCGTAGCTGTAGCGGTCCTGCGCCGGCAAACTCATGGTGACGCCCAGCGCCCTCCCGCGCGGAATGATGGTCACCTTGTGGACCGGGTCGCACTTGGAGAGCATCTTGCCGATCAGGGCGTGCCCTGATTCGTGATAGGCCGTGTTCCTTCGCTCGCTCTCGGGCATGACCATGCTCTTGCGCTCGGGGCCCATCAGGATCTTGTCCTTGGCCTTCTCGAAATCCTGCATTTCCACCGTGCGTGCGCTGCGCCGTGCCGCCATCAAGGCCGCCTCGTTGCACAGATTGGCAAGGTCGGCGCCCGACATGCCCGGTGTGCCGCGCGCGATCACGCTGGCATTGACATCCTGGCCCAGGGGCACTTTGCGCATGTGCACGTTCAGGATCTGCTCGCGGCCCCGGATATCAGGCAGAGTCACATACACCTGCCTGTCAAAGCGGCCCGGTCGCAGCAGCGCCGCATCCAGGATGTCAGGCCGATTGGTGGCCGCCACGACGATCACACCGACATTGGTCTCGAACCCATCCATCTCCACCAGCATCTGATTGAGGGTCTGCTCGCGTTCATCGTTGCCACCGCCCAGACCGGCGCCTCGCTGCCGGCCCACCGCATCAATTTCATCGATGAAGATGATGCACGGGGCATTCTTCTTGGCGTTGTCGAACATGTCGCGCACGCGAGCCGCGCCCACGCCGACAAACATTTCGACGAAGTCGGAGCCGCTGATGCTGAAGAACGGCACTTTGGCTTCACCCGCAATACCCTTGGCCAGCAGCGTCTTGCCGGTGCCGGGCGGACCGACCAGCAACAGGCCGCGCGGAATGCGTCCACCCAATTTTTGAAACTTCTGCGGATCCTTCAGAAAGTCCACGACTTCCTTGACCTCTTCCTTGGCCTCGTCGCACCCCGCCACATCGGCAAAAGTGACCTGATTGGTGTTCTCGTCCATCATGCGGGCCTTGCTCTTGCCAAAACTGAAGGCGCCGCCCTTGCCGCCGCCCTGCATCTGGCGCATGAAGTAGATCCAGACGCCAATCAACAGCAGCATCGGCCCCCAACTGACCAGCAGCGTCATGAGAAGGGAGCCTTCTTCGCGGGCCTTGACGTCGAACTTGACGCCATTGGCGATCAGATCGCCGACCAGACCCCGATCAAGGTAAGTGGCGGTCGTCTTGATCTTTCGGTCATCGGTGGTCACGGCGATGATTTCGGTGCCGCCCTGCCCTTCCTGGATGATGGCGCTCTTGATCCGCTTGCCCCGAACCTCTTCGAGAAAATCGGAGTAGCCCAGGTTCGCAGCGCCCGCCGGTCCGCGCGTTTCAAACTGTTTGAAGACGGTAAAGAGCACCAGCGCGATGACAAGCCAGACTGCAATTTTCGAGAACCACTGATTATTCAAGCGAAGCTCCAATAGGGACGCACACCAACATACCCGGGACAGTTGGGTGCCATTTTAGGCGTTTCAAGGCGCGCCGTTCGCGCGACTGTCGTTTTTCAGGCCGGACGGCTCTGCCTTACGGTCGCTTCAAGCCGGAGCCGACCAGAAACGTTTCCGCCGATTTGTCACGCGAGGCCTTCGGTTTCATGCGCTTTACCTGCAGGAACGAGTCCCTGAAGCGCTTGGCCAGAAGCTCGTAGGCCGCGCCGTGAAATACCTTGACGACCAGCGTTCCCTGCGGCTTCATGTGAGCGCGGGCGAACTCAAGCGCAAGTTCCACCAGATTCTCGATGCGCGCAGCGTCAGCCGATGCGATTCCGGACAGGTTGGGCGCCATGTCGGAAAGCACCAGATCGGCCTGCCGTCCGTTCAATTCATCGGTCAGGCGTTGCAGGACTTCGGGTTCCCTGAAATCGCCCTGCAGGAAAATGACGCCTTCGACCGGCTCCATCGGCAGCATGTCCAGCGCGATGATGCTGCCCCTGAGTTCGCCCGCGGCCGCACCACCCCCGGTCGCGGTGCGGGGCGACATCTTGCGCCGCACGTACTGGCTCCAGGCGCCGGGCGTCGAACCAAGGTCTATCACCAGTTGATCGGGCTTGATCAATTGAAGGGTTTCATCGATCTCCTTGAGCTTGTAGGCCGCGCGGGCACGGTAACCCTCGAGCTTCGCCAGTTTGACGTAGGGATCGTTCACATGGTCGTTGATCCACGCCCGATTGACTTTGCTGCTTTTGGTTTGGACTTTCATTTTGACCTTCGTGCCCGATAATAGCGTCATGCCCCAAATTCAATTGACCCCCGCCCAGCGCAAGGAATACCGCGCCCAGGCCCATCATCTTGACCCGGTGGTGATGGTGGGCGCCGACGGTCTGAGCAGCGCCGTTATCCGGGAAGCCGATGCCGCCCTCAACGCGCACGGCCTGATCAAGGTCCGCGTCTTTGCCGACGAGCGCTCGGTGCGCGAAACCGCGTTTCAGACTTTGGCCGACCAACTCGGCGCCGCCCCGATCCAGCACATCGGCAAACTTCTGGTGCTGTGGCGTCCGATTCCCGAGAAAGCGCGAACGCCTGATGAGGACCGCATGCCCGGCCCGCGCGATTTCAAGGTGCTCAAATACAGCACGCGCGGCGGTCAGCGACCCGAGGTCAAAACCCTGCGCGTCCTGGGCAACCAGCGCCTCACGTCGGGCGGTCAGGTCAAGCGCTCAAAACCCAGGCAGGTCAGCATCAAGAAACGCTCTCAGACCTGAGAATCGGCCGCTGTGGCCGCGTGATCGCGGGACGTATCGGACCTGCTTGCGGTCAATTTCCAGAAAGTGACCCCGGCACACAGCCATTGCACAACAAACATGACGCTGCCGGCGCCATGCCAGAGGCGCAAATTCTCGCGCGCCATGATTCGCGGCGCCACGGCGAACTCGGAAAGAAGCGCCAGCAGCAGGCCGCCGACAATCCATGGCAACAGATCCTGAGTGATGAGGCCGCCCGCCAGCGGCCGCTTCGAGCGCAGAATGACGAGCAGCAGCATGGCGCAAACGCACGAGACCCAGGTCTGGGCGGTAAACAGCCTGGCCGCCATGCCCCCGGCCATCGCCACCTGCGGCAAATGCGCAAACAGAAGCGGCACCACCAGAAATCCCACCGTCATCAGGCTGCCCCACCAGAGGGCGGCAAGCCAAACGGGAATGCGCGCGCTCATTTCAAACGTAGTTGACAGTCACGATTTCGTAGTGCCGGGCGCCACCGGGCGCCTGAACCTCGACGCTGTCGCCCTCTTCCTTGCCGATCAGCGCGCGCGCGAACGGACTGCCGATATTGAGCAGGCCCAGTTTGATGTCGGCCTCGTCCTCGCCAACGATCTGGTAGGTCACCACTTTGCCTGAGGCCTCGTCTTCGAGGGTGACGGTCGCGCCAAAGACCACGCGACCCGTCGCGTGGAGTTCGGCCGGATCGATGACCTGGCAGGCGGACAGCTTGCTCTCGACCTCCTGGATCCGGCCCTCAATGAAACCCTGGCGGTCTTTGGCAACCTCGTACTCGGCGTTTTCGCTCAAATCACCCTGCGCTCGGGCCTCCGCGATGGCATTGATGACCCAGGGACGGTCGACCGTCTTGAGTTTCTGCAACTCGGCTTTGAGCTTTTCAGCGCCGCGTTTGGTAATCGGAATGGTGGCCACGTACTGCTCCCTCGGGGATGACACAAAATGAAACCGCCGAACGTTGCCGTTCGGCGGTATGGTTCAATTATGCCGTGAATGCCGGCCCGAAATCAACCGGCCGCCAATTGCGCATGCATATCCTGCACCGAAATCACATCCAGATGATCGAGGTGCGGCATGCCCTGCACCGCCGCTTCGGCGCCGGCAATGGTGGTGAAGGTGGTCACCCGCGCCAGCAAGGCCGAGGTCCTGATCTGTCGCGAGTCGGCGATCGCGTTGCGGCGCTCTTCGACGGTGTGGATGACCATCGCGATCTCGTTGTTCTTGATCATGTCGACAATGTGCGGCCGCCCTTCAGTGACCTTGTTGACCACCGTGCATGGCACGCCGGCGGCGTTGATGACGGCGGCGGTGCCCCGGGTGGCCAGAACCGCAAAGCCCATCGCCGCCAGGGCCCGCGCGACCTCGATCGCACGCGGCTTGTCGTTGTTCTTGGCGGAAACAAAAACCTTGCCCGATGACTCGCCGCGGGTCGCCGAGGGCCTGGGCAGCTTCGTGCCGGCGCCGATCTGGGACTTGACAAAGGCCTCGCCAAAGGTCTTGCCAACGCCCATGACTTCGCCGGTTGACTTCATCTCGGGGCCCAGAATGGTGTCAACGCCGGGAAACTTGACGAAAGGGAAAACAGCTTCTTTCACGCTGAAATAGGGCGGCGTCACCTCCGCGCCAATGCCCTGCGAGGCCAGCGAGCGCCCGACCATGCAGCGCGCTGCCACCTTGGCCAGTTGAATGCCGGTCGCCTTCGACACAAAGGGCACCGTGCGCGATGCGCGCGGGTTCACCTCCAGCACGTAAATCACGTCCTTGCCGTCGATATTCTGAATCGCAAACTGCACATTCATCAGACCCACCACATTCAGCGCGCAGGCCATGGCCGCCGTCTGCCTCTTGATTTCTGCAACCGTTTCGGCGCACAGGCTGTAGGGCGGCAAGGAGCAGGCCGAGTCGCCGCTGTGCACCCCCGCCTGTTCGATATGCTCCATCACGCCGCCGATGAAGGTGCGGCCTTCTTCGGTGGCGGAGCCGGCGTCGCGCAGGCAATCCACATCGCACTCGATGGCATCGTTGAGGAACCGGTCCAGCAGCACCGGTGAGTCGTGGCTGACCTTCACGGCTTCGCGCATGTAGCGCTCGAGGTCGCGCTGCTCGTGCACGATCTCCATGGCACGACCGCCCAGCACGTAGCTCGGGCGAACCACCAGCGGGTAGCCCAGGGCGGCGGCGCGCTCCAGCGCGTCCTGTTCGGTGCGCGCCGTTGCATTGGACGGCTGGCGCAGGCCGAGCCTGTGCAAAAGCTGCTGAAAACGTTCCCGATCCTCCGCCGCATCGATCATGTCCGGCGAGGTTCCGATGATCGGCACGCCGTTGGCCTCGAGATCGAGCGCGAGTTTCAACGGTGTCTGCCCGCCGTACTGCACGATCACCCCAAGCGGCTTTTCCTTGTCCACGATCTCTAGCACGTCTTCGAGCGTCAGCGGCTCGAAATACAGGCGATCGGACGTGTCGTAGTCGGTCGATACGGTCTCCGGGTTGCAGTTGACCATGATGGTCTCGTACCCGTCCTCGCGCAGCGCCAGCGCCGCGTGAACGCAGCAATAGTCAAACTCGATGCCCTGCCCGATGCGGTTGGGCCCCCCGCCCAGCACCATGATCTTCTTTCTGTCCGTTGGCGCCGCTTCGCATTCCGACCCCGCCGCCTCGTAGGTGGAGTACATGTAGGCCGTGTTGGTGGCGAACTCGGCGGCGCAGGTGTCCACGCGCTTGTAGACCGGCCGCACCCCCAATGCCCGGCGCTTTTCCCGAACAGCGGTATCCGATGTCTTGAACTGGCGCGCCAGGCGACGATCCGAAAAACCCTTTTGCTTCAGGGCGCGCAGTGTGGCCGCATCAATGCCGTCCAGGGCGTTGCCCCCCGCCGGCACGGGCAGCCGCTCAATTTCGAGTTCGATCTTCACAATCTGCTCGATCTGCACCAGAAACCAGCGGTCAATCCGGGTCAGCGCAAACACCTCGTCCACGCTCCAACCGGCCGCGAAGGCGTCGCCGACATACCAGATCCGCTCCGGCCCCGGTTCGCCAAGTTCCTTCTCCAGCAGTTCGCGGTCCTGCGTCTTCTCGTTCATGCCGTCGACACCGACTTCCAGGCCGCGCAGCGCTTTCTGGAACGATTCCTGGAACGTGCGGCCAATCGCCATCACTTCGCCGACCGACTTCATTTGCGTCGTCAGGCGGCTGTCGGCCGCCGGAAATTTCTCGAAGGCGAAACGCGGAATCTTGGTCACCACATAGTCGATGGTCGGCTCGAAACTGGCCGGCGTCGCGCCGCCCGTGATGTCGTTGCGCAGTTCATCGAGCGTGTAGCCCACAGCCAGTTTGGCCGCCACTTTCGCGATCGGAAAGCCGGTGGCTTTGGAAGCCAGCGCCGAGGAGCGCGAAACCCGTGGATTCATCTCGATGACCACCATCCGTCCGTCGTCCGGATTGATCGCGAACTGCACGTTCGAGCCGCCGGTATCGACGCCAATTTCCCGCAGCACGGCCAGGCTGGCATTGCGCAGGATCTGGTATTCCTTGTCGCTCAGCGTCTGCGCCGGAGCCACCGTGATGGAGTCCCCGGTGTGCACGCCCATCGGGTCGAGATTTTCGATCGAGCAAATGATGATGCAGTTGTCGGCACGGTCGCGCACCACCTCCATCTCGAATTCCTTCCAGCCCAGCAGCGACTCCTCGATCAGCAACTCATTGGTTGGCGACGCCTCCAGTCCGCGCTTGCAGATGACCTCGAACTCCTCCGGGTTGTAGGCAATTCCGCCGCCGGTGCCTCCGAGCGTGAAACTGGGGCGAATCACAGTCGGAAAGCCGACCGTTTTCTGCACCTTCCACGCCTCCTCCATCGAGTGCGCAATGCCCGATCGGGCAGAACCCAGACCGATGTGGGTCATGGCGTCCTTGAACTTCAAGCGGTCCTCGGCCTTGTCGATGGCCTCGGGGCTGGCGCCGATCAGCTCGACCTTGTAGCGCTCCAGCACGCCGTTGTGCCAGAGATCGAGCGCGCAGTTGAGCGCCGTCTGGCCGCCCATGGTCGGCAGGATCGCGTCCGGTCGCTCCCTGGCGATGATCTTCTCGACCGTCTGCCAGGTGATGGGCTCGATGTAGGTCACATCCGCCGTCGCCGGATCGGTCATGATGGTGGCCGGATTGCTGTTGATCAGGATGACCTTGTAGCCCTCCTCGCGCAATGCCTTGCAGGCTTGCACGCCGGAGTAGTCAAACTCGCAGGCCTGGCCGATGATGATCGGGCCGGCGCCGATGATGAGGATGCTCTTGATGTCTGTGCGTTTAGGCATGGTTGCAAGCCTCCATCAGCGCGGTAAAGCGGTCGAACAGACAGGCAATATCGTGCGGTCCGGGCGACGCTTCAGGATGGCCCTGGAAGCAGAATGCCGGCCGGTCGGTTCGCTCAAGTCCCTGCAGCGTGCCGTCAAACAGGCTGACATGGGTGGCGCGCAGATTGGCCGGCAGTGTTTTTTCGTCGACCGCGAAGCCGTGGTTCTGGCTGGTGATGCTGACGCGGCCGCTGGCCAGGTCCTTCACCGGGTGATTCGCGCCATGGTGGCCGAATTTCATCTTGAAGGTTCTGGCGCCGCTGGCCAGGGCCATGATCTGGTGCCCCAGGCAGATGCCGAACGTCGGGATGCCGGCGTCCATCAGTTCGGCGGCAGCGGCAATCGCATAGTCGCACGGTTGCGGGTCGCCCGGCCCGTTGCTGAGAAAAATGCCGTCGGCCCGGTACTTGAGAACCTCGCTGGCGCTGGTTTGCGCCGGCACCACGGTCACCCGGCAAGCGCGTTCGGCCAGCATGCGCAGGATGTTGAACTTGACGCCAAAATCGTAGGCCACCACATGAAACCGAGCCTGCGTCTGCTCGCCAAACCCGGCCTTGCCATGGGCCTGCGGATGCGCCAACTGCCACTCGGTCTGCGTCCACTCATAGGCGGTCCGGGTCGAGACCACTTTGGCCAGATCGGTTCCCGCCATGCTCGGCGCGGCCTGCGCCAGGCCCAGAGCGCGGTCAATCGCGGGCTGGGTCACGGTTTCACCGTCGGCCAGGGTCAAAATGCAGCCATTTTGAGCGCCCTGGCTGCGCAGATGGCGCGTCAATTGGCGCGTGTCGAGGTTGGCGATGGCGACCGTGTTCTGCTGCACAAGATACTGCGACAGTGTCTGGCTGGCGCGAAAATTGGACGCCACCAGCGGCAGGTCCTTGATGATCAGCCCGGCGGCATGAACCCGGTCTGCTTCGACGTCCTGCAGATTGACGCCATAGTTGCCGATGTGCGGGTACGTGAGCGTGACAATTTGCCGGCAGTAGCTCGGGTCTGTGAGGATTTCCTGGTAGCCGGTCATGGCAGTGTTGAACACCACCTCGCCAACGCTGGAGCCAGCGGCTCCGACGGAATTTCCTACAAACACCGTGCCGTCTGCGAGCGCCAGAATGGCTGCGGGAAAGTTTCCCTGTAAAGACAAAAGCACTGGGTTCTCCGGATGGGTTTTCGGATACGCCCAAACGTGCTCAAGATTCAACTCTTGGCTTGCTTTTATGAGGGAAATGGCTTGATAAGGCGCTGGGCGTACAGGGTGCGATGAAGCGTCCCATTATACCGCTGCCGGACCTGCCCGCGCCCGCGCACACGGGCCTCGCGCTGCTCAGCGCGCGAGAAGGACGGTTGAAGCGGCGTGCAGGCAAATGGCCGCTGCTGCCGCCACGTTGAGCGACTCCTCCCCTCCGGGCTGGGCGATGCGGATATGTGAGTGGGCCAGGGCTTCGAGTTCGGCGCTGACGCCCTGCCCCTCATGCCCGAATGCCCAGGCGCAGGGCATGGCCATGGCCTTGTCCTGCTGCGTCCTGTGCAGGAAGGCGCCGCGATGCGAACTGGTAACGACAATCGGCACGGCCAAGGCGGCCAGGGTAGACAAATCGGCGCCCTCGATCAGTTGCAGGCCCCAATGAGCGCCCATGCCGGCGCGCAGTACTTTCGGACTCCACAGGGCGGACGTGCCCTTGAGGGCAATCACCTGCCTGAAACCGAAGGCGCTGGCGCTGCGCAGAATGGAGCCGACATTGCCGGCGTCCTGCAGGCGGTCCAGTATCACCGATGCCACCTCTGGCTGCAATTGAGGCGCTGCGGGCAGATCGAACACAAACCCGACGCTGGCGGGCGACTCCAGGGCGCTGACCTCGGCGAACAAGGCGTCCGCAAGGATGATGTTCTGCGCTGCCGCCTGGGTCCACTCGAGCGGCGCCGCAGGCCAGAAGGACTCGGAAAAAACGGCCATCACCGGTCGCACGCCGCGCAACAGGGCGCTGCGGCACAAGTGCTCGCCTTCGAGCCAGAACCTGCCCTGCTTGCGGTAGGCAGTGCTGTCGAGCGAGAGCCGGCGCAGGTCCTTGACGAATGCGTTGTCGCGCGAGCGGATGTGCTGCGCCGGCGTCGGCGTCATCGCGGCCCCCGGTTCATCAGTTCCGTCACGGGATGGAAGGTCTTGCGGTGCTGCGGCGAGATGCCGTGCAGGCGCAGGGCGGCGAAATGCTCGGCCGTGCCGTAGCCCTTGTGCCGGGCAAAACCGTACTCGGGATACTGCCGGTCATACTCAAGGCACCAGCGATCGCGGTGCACTTTGGCCAGAATCGAGGCGGCCGAAATGGCAGGCACCAGCGCATCACCCTTGACGATGGCCTCGGCCAGCACGTCGAGCAGCGGCAGTCGATTGCCGTCGACCAGCACCTTGCTCGGCTTCAGGCGCAAGCCCTCGACCGCCCGCCTCATCGCCAGCAGTGTCGCCTGCAAAATATTGAGCCGCTCAATCTCCTCGACACTCGCCTGCGCGATCGAGCAGCACAGTGCCCTGGCCCGAATCTCGTCGAACAATCTCTCGCGGCGCAAAGCGGTCAGGGTTTTCGAGTCTGCCAGGCCCTTGATTGGGTGGCAGTCGTCGAGAATCACCGCGGCCGCCACCACCGGTCCTGCCAGCGGACCTCGTCCAGCCTCGTCGACCCCGGCAAGCAGGCCCGGAACGTCCCAGTCGAGCTGCGCCTGCCTGACGGCCGACGGTTCAACCCTGGAGTACTTGCTGGATCGCATGAGAAGCTATTCTGGGCGTGTCGCACTGCAGTTGCGCGTGCAGTGCGGAAAATTTTTCCTGCAGCGCCACAATTTTTTCGGGCGCATCGAGCCACGCCAGCACCGCATCGGCCAGCGCCTGCGGCGTGGCCTCGTCCTGCAACAACTCCGGCACGACAAACTCCTGGCACAGAATATTGGGCAAACCAACCCAGGGCTGCAATCGCTTGCGCCGCATGATCTGCCACGACAGCCAGTTCATGCGGTAGGCGATCACCATGGGACGCTTGAACAGCGCGGCCTCGAGCGTGGCCGTGCCGCTGGCAATCAGCGTGACATCGCAAGCCGCCAGCACCGTGTGGGACTGGCCCTCGACGATTTGCAGGTGGCCGCTGAAACCGCTGGCGCGCGCCGCCTCCTCAATTTCAGCTTTCAGGCTCGGCACCGCGGGGACCACAAATCGGGCACCATTGCGGTCCCGCTGGACGATCGCCGCAGCCTCAAAAAACCGTCGCGCCAGATGCTTTATCTCCGATCGGCGGCTGCCGGGAAGAATCGCGACAACGAGATCCGACTCGGCCAGTCCCAACGCGGCGCGCGCCGCGCCACGCTCCGAAACCCGGGGGATCACGCCGGCCAGGGGGTGTCCGACGTAAGTGGCGGCAATGCCGTGCTGCGCCAGCAATGCCGGCTCGAATGGAAAGATGCACAGCACATGGTCGACACTGCGGCGAATCTGCGCAATTCGCTCGGGCCGCCAGGCCCAGACCGTCGGCGCAACAAGGTGCACCGTCTTGATGCCCTGCGCTTTCAGCGCCGCCTCGAGATCCAGATTGAAATCCGGGGCGTCCACGCCGATGAAAAGATCGGGCCGTTGCGCCAGCAGGCGATCCCTGAGCTGAGCGCGGATGCGCACCAGTTGGCGATAGCGCCGCAGCACGTCCCAGCCGTAACCATGCAGCGACAGCAAGTCATGCGGCCACCAGCTCACGAAGCCGCGCCGCGCCATCTGCGGGCCGCCGATGCCGACCGCGCTGAGGTTCGGCCAGCGCTCATGCAGACCATCGAGCAGCAAGCCAGCCAGCAGGTCGCCCGAGGTCTCGCCGGCCACCATGCCGAACTTCATGTCAACGCACAATTCCGCGTTGCGGCGAGGAATTCTCCAGAAACGACAGCATCATCTGCACATCGGGGGCCGCTTGCGGGAATTGCGCGGTCAACTCCGCAATGCGCTCGCGCGCCGCCTGCAGTGTCAGATGGTCCCGGTAGAGCGCCTTGTGCATGGCCTTGACGGCCGCTATCCGTTCGGCCGAAAAACCGCGCCGGCGCAGGCCCTCAAAATTCATCGATCTGGCTTGTGCAGGCTGGCCCTGACACATGACAAAAGGGGGCAGATCGGCCAGCAGCACGGTGCTGACCGCCGTCATGCTGTGGGCGCCGACGTGCACAAACTGGTGTACCCCGGTCAGCCCGCCAAAAATCACCCAGTCCCCGACGTGGACGTGCCCGGCCAGGGTCGCGCAATTCGCAAAGATCGTATGGTTGCCGACAACGCAATCATGGGCCACATGGACGTAGGCCATGAACCAGTTGTCGTCGCCAACGCTTGTCATGCCGAGGTCGCCGGGCGAGCCGATGTTGAAGGTGCAGAACTCGCGAATCGTGTTGCGGTCGCCAATCACCAGTCGGCACGGCTCGCCCGCGTATTTCTTGTCCTGCGGAATGGCACCCAGGGAATTGAACTGAAAGATCCGGTTATCACGTCCGATCCGGGTATGCCCCTCGATCACGCAATGCGGGCCGACCGTCGTTCCAGCGCCGATCTCGACGTGAGGACCGATCAGCGTGTACGGACCGACGCTGACGGATTCGTCAAGTTCGGCCCCGCGATCAACGATGGCTGTTGCATGAATCGCCGTCACGCGACACCCCTTACTTGATGGCGCGCATGGCGCAGGTCAATTGAGCCTCCACGGCCAGATCATTGTCGACCAGAGCACGGGTGCTGAACTTGAATATGCCGGCCTTCATGCGCACCAGTTCGGCCACCAGGATGAGTTGGTCGCCGGGCTCGACCGGACGCCGGAAACGAACGTCGTCCATACCTGCAAAATAGTAGATCATCTGGTCGTCCGGCGCCGCGTCCAGCGCGTCGAACGACAGCAGGGCAGACGCTTGCGCCAGCGCTTCGAGCATCAGCACCCCCGGCATGACCGGCCGATTTGGAAAATGCCCCTCAAAGAACGGCTCGTTGATGGTGACATTCTTCAGCGCCTTTATTCTCTTGCCCTTCTCCAGTTCCAGCACGCGGTCGACCAGCAGAAACGGGTAACGGTGCGGCAACTGCTTGAGAATCTTGTGAATGTCCATCATGTCCTATCGGTTTCAGGGTTTGAGCTTGCATTCGAGCGCCCGGATGCGCTCGCGCAAGCCATGCAACTGCTTGAGGGAAGCCGCATTCTTCTCCCACGCGGCATTCTCATCGATTGGAAATATTCCGCTGTAGTGGCCCGCTTTGCGAATCGAGCGCGTCACCACCGTGGCAGCAGAGACATTGACGCCATCAGCCAGGGCAAGGTGTCCCAGCACGATCGCGCCACCACCGAGGGTGCAGTGCTCACCAATGATCGCGCTGCCCGCGACACCGACGCAGCCGGCCATCGCCGTGTTCTTTCCGACACGCACGTTGTGGCCAATCTGGATCAGGTTGTCCAGTTTGACGCCATCGGCAATCACCGTGTCCTGCAAGGCACCGCGATCAATACAGGTGTTCGCGCCAATCTCGACGTCATCGCCTATGCGAACCGCGCCCAACTGCTCAATCTTCTCCCAGGCCTGCCCGCTCGGCGCGAAGCCAAATCCATCGGCGCCAATCACAACGCCGGGATGCAGCAGGCAGCGCGCGCCAATAATGCAGCCCTCGGACACCGTGACACGCGACTTGAGCTCTGTGTCGGCGCCGATGCTCGCGCCGCGTTCGATCACGCACAAGGCGCCAATGCGGGCACTCGGATGAACAAAGGCCTCGGGGTCAATCACGGCGCTCGGGTGCCTGCGCGTCGCCATCGGCCTGGCCATGCTTTTCTTCCAGAGCTGGGTCAGGCGGGCAAAATAAAGATACGGCTGCTCCGACACGATGCAGGCCCCGCGTGTCAACGCGAGATCCCGCATCTCGGGGCTCACGATCACACAAGCAGCCCTTGATGTTGCCAACTGGCTTCGGTATTTGACATTGTCCAGAAAACTCAGGTCGGCCGGGGTTGCCGTGTCCAGCGGAGCCAGCCCTTCAACCATAAAGTCAGGCTTGCCGTGAAGCTCGCCTCCGATCGCGTCGACGATGAAACCCAGACTCAGACCCACTCTTTGCGCGCCTTGGGTGCTTTACTTGGCGACTGCGGAATTCAATGCCTTGATGACTTTGTCTGTGATGTCGTGTTTTGGATTGACATAGACCGCTTCCTGCAGAACCAGATCGTATTTCTCCGCCTCTGCAACCTGCTTCACCACCTTGTTGGCGCGCTCTAAGACCTGTTGCAGTTCCTCGTTCTTTCGTGAATTGAGGTCTTCCTGAAATTCGCGGCGCTTGCGCTGAAACTCCCGATCCTGGTCCAGCAACTGCTTCTGCCGGCTGGTCCGCTGCCCTTCGGGCAAAGTGGGCGACTCGCGCTCGAACTTGTCGGCCATCGTCTTCAAGGTGGTGCCCAGATCGACAATGTCCTTCTCCCGCTTGGAAAATTCCTGCTCCAGCTTGACCTGTGCCGCCTTGGCCGTCCCGGCCTCCTTGAAAATGCGGTCGGTGCTGACAAACCCGATGCGGAACTCCTGCGCCTGAGCCGGAACCAGGAGCAGCAAGCTGCCCAAGACGACGCCCAGGCCGCACTGACGTAAAAAATGGTTCATTAGAAATTTGTCCCAATCTGAAATTGCATGTTTTGTATTTTATCGCCATCAAACTTCTTGATCGGTTTGGCAAATGCAAGGCGCAAGGGACCCATCGGTGAGATCCAGCTGACGCCGATTCCGACCGACGCCCGCAGGCTGTTGGCGTTGTCATTGACACCGTCGGTTCCCGCGACGCCGCCGACATCGGCGAAAGCGTACATCCTCAACGTGCGGTCGTTGCCCGAGCCGGGAAAGGGCGACAGTATTTCGGCGTTCAAGTTCAACTTGCTGGTGCCGCCCAGGGCCACTCCGCTGGCGTCCTGCGGGCCCAGGCTGCCCTGCTCAAAACCACGCACCGAGCCCAGGCCGCCACCGAAGAACTTCTTGAACACCGGGAAGGCACTCTCACCCGGGGAAGTGCCCCAGCCCGCTTCGGCGTTGAAGGCAACGGTGATCTGCTTGCTCAGGGGAATAAACTGCTGATACTGGTAGGTGGCCCGCAGATAGCGCGCTTCTCCGGCCGCCGACCACTCGGCGTAGGCCCGTTGATAACGGCCGGAGTTCGGGGACAGCGCGCTGTCGCGGCTGTCACGCGCCCAGCCCGCGGTCAGGGGCACTGCCGTGCTGGAGTAGCCGTATTGATTGGCATAGGCCATGTAGGAAGTTGGCAGCGCGGTGCCCGGGACGATGGTCGTCGTTTCGACGCCGGCGCCAAAGTAGACCGTGTCAATTTCGGTAAACGGCACGCCAAAGCGCAGACTCCCGCCGGACGATACCAGCTGGTAGTAGTTTTGATCCTGGTACGGACTGCTTGACTTATGGTAGACATCAATCGTGCGCGAGACGCCATCCTGGGTGAAGTAAGGATCTGTCGTATTGAAGACGATGACCCGGTTGATCTTGCTGGTATTGATTTGAACGCCAAGCGAGTTGCCTGAGCCAAAGGCGTTGTCCTGCCTCAGGCCGAAAGAGATTCCAAGTCCGTCGGCGCTCGAAAATCCGGCCCCCAGGCTCAGGCTGCCTGTGGGTTTATCGACCACATTGATCGTCAGATCGACCTGATCGGGCGAACCAGGCACATCCTGGGTCTCGATGCCGACCTCCTTGAAATAGCCCAGGCGGTCAACGCGGTCACGTGAGAGCTTGATCTTGTCACCGTCGTACCACGAGGCCTCGAACTGCCGAAACTCCCTGCGCACGACCATGTCACGCGTGCGGCTGTTGCCGACCACATTGATCCGGCGCACGTAGGCGCGCCGTGACGGGTCAGCCTGCAAGACCAGCGTCACGCGGTTGCTCTCCCGGTCGATCTCGGGGCGCGTGATCACACGCGCAAAAGCGTAGCCGAAGTTGCCAAAATAATCCGTGAATGCCTTGGTGGTTCTGGCCACCTCGTCGGCGTTGTAAGCCTGCCCCGGTCGAATCGTGACCAGTGACTTGAACTCCTCTTCCTTGCCGAGGAAGTTTCCCTCGAGCTTGATGCCGCTCACAATGAAACGCTCGCCCTCAGTGACGTTGATGGTGATGGCAATGTCGGTCTTGTTCGGCAAGATCGCGACCTGGGTGGAATCCACCTTGAACTCGATGTACCCCCGGGACAGGTAATGGGAGCGCAGTGTTTCGATGTCTGCGTTCAACTTGGCGCGCGAATACCGATCGGATTTGGTGTACCAGCTCATCCAGCCGCCGGTATCAAGATCGAACAGGTCGCGCAGGGTTGACTCGCCAAACACCTGGTTTCCGACAATCCGGATCTCGCTGATCTTTGCCGGTTCGCCCTCGACCACCGTAAATGTCAGGTTGACCCGATTGCGCTCGATCGGTGTCACGGTGCTCACCACTTCCGCGGCGTAAAGGCTGCGGTTGATGTACTGGCGCTTGAGCTCCTGCTCGGCCCGGTCCAGTTGCGCCTTGTCAAAAGGCCGGCCGTCGGCCAGACCGACATCGCGCAGGGCCTTCTTCAGGATGTCCTTGTCGAACTCCTTGGTTCCAACGAAGTCCACTTCGGCGATCGTCGGGCGCTCCTCCACGACAATCACCAGCACATCGTCGTTGATCTCGATTCTGACGTCCTTGAACAAGCCGAGATCAAAAAGCGCCCGAATCGCAAGGGAACTCTTTTCGTCGTTGTAGACGTCCCCGACCCGAACCGGCAAGGAAATGAAAACAGTTCCGGGCTCAACCCGCTGCAAGCCCTCGATACGGATATCGCGCACAGTGAAAGGGTTGACGGCCCAGGCGCTGCCGGCCATAAAAGCCAGGACGGCCACGCATGAAGCGGTACGCAAACAGAAGCGATTGAATTGCATTTTTAATATTGAAAAATCGGACCGGCGTTGAAAATCAACACCAGACATTCAGCCAAACAGACGGTTGATATCGTTGAAGATGGCAATCGACATCATGACAAGCAGGACCAAAACACCACCCCGCTGCAAGTGCTCCATCCAGACCACGGAGACCGGCTTGCCCGCTATCCCTTCCCAAAGATAATACATCAGGTGACCGCCATCGAGCACCGGCAGCGGCAGCAGATTCAAAACCCCCAGACTGACGCTGATCAATGCGATGAACAGCAGGTATTGTGTCACCCCCAGGCTGGCCGACTTGCCGGCGTAGTCGGCAATCGTCAGCGGGCCGCTGAGATTCTTCAGCGAAGCCTCGCCGACCAGCATTTTCCCCATCATTCTGAGCGTCAGCAGGGACACATCCCAGCTTCGGACAAGCCCGCGCCACAAACCATCGACCAGGCCATACCTCACAAGCACCTGTTCCGGCGCGGCACCCACATAAGCGCCAATCTTTCCGACCCAAAGCCCGGCCTCCTGTCGCGGCTCGGGTTTGACGCTGATTTCGAGCTCGTTGCCGCCGCGAAGGACCTTCCAGACCTGTTCAATCGAATCCGCTCCGGAAACCGAGGCCCTGATCAGTTGACGCAACTGCTGCCCGTCAACCACGGCGACCGCACCGACCTGGCGCACCAGATCGCCTTCCAGAAGACCGGCCCTGGCGGCGGCCGAGCCGGCCGTGATCGCCCCCATCACGGGTCGCGTCATGGGGCCGGCAATGCCGATCCTGCGGAACAATTCGGCATCGACCTCGCTCGAATCCATGCCACTGATATTGAGCAGGGTGCCCACGCTGCGGGCCCGCTCCCGACCCGACATCAGTAATCGCACATCGCGCTTCTCCAGCACGCCCTGTGTGAGAAGCCAGCGAAGGTCCTCGAAGGACTGAATGTCGTACGGCTCGGCCCCATCAAAGCCGGCCCTTGCCACCCGCTCGCCACCGATCAAGCCGGCGCGCGCGGCGATCGAACCGGCCTCGGGGCTGGCAAGAATGGCGGCCGGATACCGCACGCCAATCCAGTTGACCGACGCATAGAGCAGCACGGCCAGCAGCAAGTTCGCCAGCGGGCCGGCGCTCACGATCGCGACGCGGGAGCGCAGCGGTTGCAGGTCGAACGCAAGATGCCGCTCCTGCGCGGCAACCGGAGCCTCGCGCTGATCGAGCATCTTCACATAGCCCCCGAGCGGGAAAATGCAGACGGCAAATTCGGTTGCCGAGCCGCGCGCTTGCCAGGAAAACAGGGGCGGCCCAAACCCGATCGAAAAACGCAGCACCTTGACACCGCAGGCCACGGCCATCCTGTAGTGGCCATATTCGTGCACCGTGATCAGCAGCCCGATGGCAACAACAAAGGCAGCAAGCGTCAGCATCTGAATATCAGCGTGTGACCTTCAGGTCGACAAACCGCTGACCACTTGGCGGGCCGCGCTGCGCGCCTGTTCGTCCAGCCCCAGCAGGTCCTCCAGCGATTGCGGTCGGATCCAGGTGACGGCGGCCAGAGTTTCGAGATTCACGGCATGAATTTGATCAAAGCGAATTTCCTGCGCCAAAAAGGCGGCAACGGCGACTTCATTGGCGGCATTCAACACCGCGGTAGCCCCGTCAGGCGCTTTCAATACCGACCACGCGAGTTTCAGGCCCGGAAAGCGCTTGGCGTGACCATTTGAGTCGAGCGACTCGAAAGTCATGTCGGTCATGGCCCTGAAATCGAGCGCGGCCGCCCCCGATTCGATCCGATCAGGCCAGGACAGGCCGTAGGCAATGGGACCCTTCATGTCGGGTGTGCCGAGTTGGGCGACCACCGAGTTGTCCACGTACTGCACCATCGAATGGACAATGCTTTGCGGATGGATCACAACCTCGACCTGTTCCGGCCTGACGTCAAAAAGAAAGCGCGCCTCGATCACTTCCAGCGCCTTGTTCATCATGGTCGCCGAATCAACTGAAATCTTGCGTCCCATCACCCAATTGGGATGGGCACAGGCCTGTTCCGGCGTCACATCGCGCAAAGTCGCGGGGTCGCGCAGGCGAAAGGGTCCGCCGGAGGCGGTCAGAATAATCTTGTCGATCTGTCTTGACCATGTGGCAGCGTCATCGGGTAGCGATTGGAAAACGGCCGAATGCTCGCTGTCGATCGGCAGCAATTTGGCCCGCCCTCTGCTCACTGCCTGCATGAAGTAGTCGCCGCCCACCACCAGCGCTTCCTTGTTCGCCAACAACAGCCGCTTACCCGCCTGCGCGGCGGCCAGACAGGACGCCAATCCGGCCGCTCCAACGATGGCAGCCATCACGGTGTCGACCCGTTCGTGTGCTGCCACTGTGGCGATCGCCGCCGCCCCCCAAAGGACTCGGGTAGGCAAGTTCAGCTCGCGGATCTTTCGCTCCAGTTCGCGGCCGTGAAACTCGCTGGCCATCACCGCAAAGGCGGGCTTGAACTCGATACATTGGCGCAGCAGCAGTTCGATCTGCGTTGCAGCGCTCAAGGCGAAAACCTCGAATCGGTTCGAATGCCGGGCGATCACGTCCAGCGTGCTGACGCCGATCGATCCGGTTGACCCCAGAATGGCGACGCGCTGTCTCGGTGCCGGGGAAAGGTCTGTCATTGCCGGCTTCAGACCGAATAAAACATCATTGCCAGTGGCAGCGTCGGTAGCAGGGCATCGACCCGATCGAGCACACCACCATGTCCGGGCAGCAAGGCGCTGCTGTCCTTGACGCCAGCGCTGCGCTTGACCAGCGACTCGAACAAATCACCAACCACACTCATCAGGGTCAGGAAGACGATGCAGATCGGCAGCAGCAGGGCGTCTTTCCTGCCAAGGTAACTGAACAGGCTGGGTACCGCTGCCGACAGCGCGGCATCGGCCCACTGCCAGACGTAGGCCAGAATGCAGACACCGATCAGGCCACCCCAGACGCCTTCCCAACTCTTGCCCGGACTGATGCTGGGCGCCAGTTTGTTGCGGCTGAAACGTCCGCCCAGCGCGCGCCCTGCAAAATAGGCAAAGATGTCTGCCGCCCACACCAGCACCAGAATGGAAAGCAGGAAATTGATGCCGATCACCCGCGCCTGCGCGACCGCCAGCCAGGCCAGCCAGAGCGCCAACAGACCGGTGAGCAGGCGAACCAGTTGCCAATGGCCGGCCCACGCCGAGACCCCGCGATGCAATGCCCATGCCCCGCCAACCACCCATAGCGCGCCGGCAACGACCCATAACAAGGCACTCCCCTGCTCCAGCATGCCAAGCCACCAGGATGCAGCACACAGCAGGACGCAGGCCATGCCGCACACAAGCGCGACCGGCTGCCCGTATCCATTGAGTCGTGCCCACTCCCACGCACCGGCAGCTATCAGTGCCAGCGCAACGGCGCAAAACGGCGCCGGCGAGCCATAGAACATGGCTGGCAGCAGGATCAGCAACAGCACAAGAGCGGTCAGAACACGCTGTTTGAGCATCAAGGCCCCTCAAGCACCTGCTGGCACGGATGCCTGCGCGAGCACTTGATCAGACGTCTTGCCAAAACGGCGTTCACGCTGGCCAAATGACTGAATCGCCAAATCCAGTTCGGCTTCATCGAACTCCGGCCAAAGCCTGTCGCTGAAATAGAACTCCGAGTACGCCGTCTGCCACAGCAGGAAATTGCTGATTCTCTGCTCTCCACCGGTGCGAATGACCAGATCGGGATCAGCCACGTGCGCCATCGCCATCGCCGAACTTAGCGCCGCCTCGCTGATGGGACGACCCTGGGCCACGACTTTTGCGGCGGCCTGAACAATATCCCAGCGCCCGCCGTAGTTGAAACAGATGTTCAGGACAAGGCGCGAGTTCGATGCCGTCGCTGCTTGCGCGCTGTCGATGCCGGAAAGCACCTTGGGCGACAAACCGGCCCGATCCCCGACAAAATGAAGCTGAACCCCGTCTGCCTTGAGTCTTGGCACCTCGCGCGCCAGGGCCATCGTAAAAAGCGACATGAGACCGGAAACCTCTTCGACCGGGCGGTTCCAGTTTTCCGAGGAAAAAGCAAACACGGTCAGAACCTTGACGCCGCGCTGGGCGCAGGCCTTGACGCAGCGTCGCAGCGAGCCCACCCCTTGTTTGTGTCCGGCAACCCGCGGCAGACATCGTTTGGACGCCCAGCGCCCGTTTCCATCCATGACAATGGCGATGTGGTTCGGTATCGGGTTCATGGGAGCGGCAACAATTACACCGCCATGATGTCCTGCTCTTTGGCCGCAACGAGCCGGTCGATCTCGACAACATGCCGGTCAGTCACCTTCTGTATCTCGGCTTCTGAGCGTTTCTGGTCATCTTCGGACGCCAGTTTGTCCTTGACCGCCTTCTTGACCGCTTCATTGGCGTCGCGACGCAAATTTCGCACCGCAATCTTGGCGCTCTCGCCCTCGTGTCTGACAACCTTGGTCAATTCCCGGCGGCGCTCTTCCGACATGGCTGGCATCGGCACCCGTATCAAGTCCCCCATTGACGAGGGATTGAGTCCGAGGTCGCTGTCACGAATTGCCTTCTCGATCTTGGGACCCATGCCTTTTTCCCAGGGTTGGACGCTGATGGTGCGGGCGTCGAGCAGTGACACGTTGGCAACCTGGCCGATCGGCAGCATGGCGCCGTAATAGTCGACATGGACCGTATCGAGCAGGGCCGGATTGGCCCGTCCGGTTCGAATCTTGCTCAGGTTGCTCTTGAAGGCGGCGATGGACTGGTCCATCTTGACTTCGATCGTCTGTCTTATCTCGGAAATCGGCACTTTATTCTCCTTACTCGACTGTTCGCCAAACGCTGCATGCGCAAAACGATTTTGACACAGTCAGGCATAGACCAGCGTACCCTCGTCTTCGCCCATCACCACGCGCTTGAGAGCGCCATGCTTGAAAATTGAGAAGACCTTGACCGGCAGTTTCTGATCCCGGCACAGGGCGAAGGCGGTGGCGTCCATGATCCCCAGGTTCTTGGCCATCGCCTCATCGAAAGTAATCTTGCTGTACCTGACGGCCGCGGCGTCCTTTTTCGGGTCTGCCGAGTAAACACCGTCCACCTTGGTGGCCTTGAGAACGATCTGGGCACCGATTTCCGCACCGCGCAAGGCGGCGGCTGTATCGGTGGTAAAAAACGGGTTGCCGGTCCCTGCGGCAAAGATCACGACCTTGCCTTCCTCGAGATACTGCAGGGCCTTGGGCCGGACATAGGGCTCAACCACCTGCTCGATGGCAATCGCCGACATGACGCGCGCAATCAGTCCCGCCTTGTTCATCGTATCGCCCAGCGCCAGGGCGTTCATGACGGTGGCCAGCATGCCCATGTAATCGGCCGTGGCCCGGTCCATTCCAACCGAGCCGCCAGCCACACCGCGAAATATATTGCCGCCGCCAATCACGACCGCCACCTCGACACCAAGACGTGTCACTTCGGCCACCTCTTCGACCATGCGGACAATGGTGTTGCGATTGATGCCGAACTGATCATCCCCCATCAACGCCTCTCCTGACAGCTTGAGCAAAATCCGCTTGTAGGCTGGTTTACTGGTGGGCATATAGATCCTTGTTACGACGTCAATTGAAAAGCGGCGGGATCGCGGGCGTGCACGCGGTCCGCTTTGCGATGGTCAACTCGACTGCTTGGCAGCAGCCACCTGCGCGGCCACCTCCGCGGCAAAATCCTCCGATTTTTTCGTCAGGCCTTCACCGACCACATACAGCGTAAAGCGCTTCACCACGGTAGCCGCCGCCTTCAGCATCTGCTCGACCGTCTGCTTGTCATTCTTCACAAAGGACTGGTTGAACAGGGACACCTCTTTGAGGTATTTTTGCACGCCGCCCTCGATGCGCTTGCTCACAATCTCGGCCGACTGAACCGGCTTGCCCGCCGCCGTTGCCACCGCCGCGTCCTCAGCCGCCTTGGCGGCCGCAACCGAGCGCTCCGTTGCCACCAGTTCGGCCGGTACGTCGGCGCTGGACAATGCCACCGGCTTCATGGCGGCGACGTGCATCGCCACATCCTTGGCCGCCACCTCGTTGCCCTCATACTCGACCACGACGCCGATCCGCGTTCCGTGCAGGTAGCACGCCAGCTTGTCACCGCTGGCGAAGCGCCTGAAACGGCGAAAGCTCATGTTCTCGCCAATCTTGCCGATCAGGCCTTTGCGGACGTCTTCGAGCGTCGGCCCAAAACCGTCCTGCGAATAGGGCAGCGCGCCCAGCGTGGCAACATCAGGCGGGTTGTTCCTGGCAATCAACAGGGCGGCCGCGTTGGCCAAGGCCAGGAAACTGTCATTCTTGGTCACAAAGTCAGTTTCGCAGTTCACCTCGAGCAGGGCGCCGACCGTGCCATCGATGTAGCTGGCGACCACGCCCTCTGCGGTGATGCGTCCGGCGGCCTTGCCGGCTTTGCTGCCGAGCTTGACCCGCAAGAGCTCTTCGGCCTTGGCCATGTCGCCCTGGGCTTCGGTCAGCGCGCGCTTGCATTCCATCATCGGCGCATCGGTCTTGCCGCGCAGTTCAGCAACCATGCTTGCAGTAATTGCAGTCATCTTGATTCTCCGTACTCAGTTCAGTAAATATAAAAATCGACCAAAAAAAGGGGCACAGAAGCCCCCTTCATTGGGGTCTCACACGACTCAGGCGGACGCTTCATCCACTTCAACAAATTCATCCGAGGTCTCGGCGGCGATCGCCTTGACGACATCGTCAACCATGTTGGTTCGACCTTCGATGATCGCGTCCGCAATGCCGCGCGCGTACAGGACGACGGCCTTCGACGAATCGTCGTTGCCGGGGATGACGTAGTCAATGCCTTCAGGCGAGTGATTGGTATCGACCACCGCGATCAGCGGAATGCCAAGCTTCTTGGCCTCGGCGATCGCGATCTTGTGGAAACCGACATCGATAACGAAGATCGCATCGGGCAACACCGACATGTCCTGAATGCCGCCAATGTCCCTCTCGAGCTTGGCCAGCTCGCGGGCAAACATCAGTTGCTCCTTCTTGCTCAGGCTGTCGAGTCCGGCTTCCTGCTGAATCTTCATGTCCTTGAGCCGCTTGATCGAGGTCTTGACGGTCTTGAAATTGGTCAGCATGCCGCCCAGCCAGCGCTGGTCAACAAAAGGAACACCGGCCCGGCGTGCTTCCTCTGCCACCGTTTCGCGCGCCTGGCGCTTGGTGCCCACCATCAGCACGGTGCCGCGCTTGGCGGAGATCTGGCGCACAAACTTGGCCGCCTCCTGGAACATCGGCAGCGACTTTTCCAGGTTGATGATATGGATCTTGTTGCGATGGCCGAAAATGAACGGGGCCATCTTGGGATTCCAGAAGCGCGTCTGGTGACCAAAATGGACACCGGCCTCCAGCATTTCACGCATGGTAACTGACATGTTTAACTCCAAAGGTTAGGTCTAAAATCCAGTTCGTTTTGCAATTGCGAAGGCACGCTTGAATGGCCTTCGATGATCGCAACACCTTGATTGAACCGGTTTGCTGATTTGTTTGCCAGGCAGCCTGTTGACCGCTCAGCGAAACCGTCGAACTATAGCACAGACCCACCCATCATTCTCATGTCGCCAGACCTTCACAGCACTCTGCAGCGCTTGCGCAGCGGCCAGACCAGCCCGACGGCGCAGATCGAGCGCGCCATCGAGGTGGCCCGGTCCGACCTCTGCCGACACACCTTCCTCAGGCCCGCTTTCGACAGCGCCCGGCGGGTTGCGCTCGAGCCGGGCATCGTGAAGAAACCACTGGCCGGGCTGGCGGTTTCGGTCAAGGACCTGTTCGATGTGGCCGGACAGACCACCAGCGCCGGTTCAGTGGTGTTGCAGGAGGCCGCGCCGGCAAGCGCGGACAGCCCCGCGGTCGCCCGGCTGCGAGGCGCTGGCGCCGCGCTGATCGGGCGCACCAACATGGTCGAGTTTGCCTTTTCCGGCGTCGGCATCAACCCGCACTTCGGCACGCCCGTCAATCCGTGCCGAAGTGATGTCGACAGAGTCCCGGGCGGCTCATCGTCCGGTGCCGCGGTGTCCGTGGCAACCGGCGCTGCGTTCATCGGACTGGGGTCGGACACCGGCGGCTCGATCCGCATTCCGGCGGCGCTGACCGGCACCGTCGGCTTCAAGAGCACGGCACGGCTGGTTCCGACCGAGGGTGCGCTGCCGCTGTCGAGCACCCTCGACACCGTCTGCGCCCTCACGCGCAGCGTGGATGACGCCATCCTGGCACACGAGATACTGGCGCAGCGATGGGTCACGCGAAGCCCGGCGCCGCTGGCGGACTACCGCCTGGGCGTAGCGAACACACTTATGCTCGACGGGCTCGATCCGACCGTCGCGCGCGCCTGGCAGCGCAGTCTCGAGACTCTGCGTCGCGCTGGTGCCCGCATCGATGATCTGGCCTTGTCGGAGATCGGTGAACTTCAGCAGATTCAGGCCGGCGGCGGATTTTCGGCGCCCGAGAGCTATGCCTGGCACCGCCATTTGCTCGCCGGCAAGGCCGCACGCTATGACCCCCGTGTCGCCACCCGCATCCAGCGCGGCGCCCTGACGAGCGCCAGCGACTACATCGAGTTGGGGGCGGCGCGGCGCCGCTGGATCGGCGCCATGGACCGGGCGATGCAGGGTTTTGATGCCATCCTGTCGCCCACGGTCGCACTGGTCGCGCCGCCGATCGCCGAACTGGCCCCCGGCCCCGAGCGCGATGAGGCCTTTTTCCGCGTCAACGCCCTGTTGCTCCGAAACACCAGCGTCATCAACATGCTGGACGGCTGCGCGATCTCGATCCCCTGCCATGCGGGCGATGAACTGCCCGTCGGCCTGATGATCTGGGCTGGCGCCCTGGGCGACGACCGGGTGCTCAACGTCGCGTTTCAAATTGAACAGCTGCTTGCAAAGCAGTAGCCGCCACACGCCGATCAACGAGCTCGGTCCAGACAGTTGCCGCCAAGGGAATTCATGAAGATTGCAGTCATCGGTGCCGGGATCATTGGCGTCACTACAGCCTACGAACTGGCCTGCGACGGGCACCAGGTCACCGTCATCGAACGACGCGGCGCGGCCGCCGAGGAAGCCAGTTTCGCCAACGCGGGCCTGGTCGCGCCCGGATACGTCACGCCATGGGCCGCGCCCGGCATGCCGCTCAAGGTGATCGGGCATCTGTTCAGCCGCTACGCCCCGGTCAAGGTCGGCTTGCCGCTCTCCGGTCGCGAGTTGCTCTGGATCTGGAAATGGTATCGGGCCTGCCGGCTCGACACCTATCTGGCGCACCGCGCCCAACTGCAACGGCTTGCGTTCTATAGCCGCGAGCGCCTGCACCACATCACGGCGAACCTGAACCTGGACTATGAGCGCAGTGACGGCTACATGGTGCTGCTGCGATCGCAGCGCGACAGCCAGTTGGTTCAGCCCGGACTGCAGGTGCTGCGCGAGGCCGGTGTCAGTTTCAAGGAGATCGGACCGATCGAGGCGCGCAAGATCGAAACCGGGATGAACCCGGACATGGATTTCTTCGGCGCCATTTATCTGCCCGATGACGAGGTTGGAAACTGTCGCCAATTCGCCCTGATGCTGAAAACCGAGGCGCAACGCCGCGGCGTCGAGTTCGCCTTCAACACCACGGTCACCAGTGTCGCCAGCGGCAACGGGGCGCTTGTCGGCATCGCCGGTGAACAGGCGCCGCGCCAGTTCGACGCCGTCGTGCTGTGCGCCGGTCTTGATTCGGTTCGACTGCTCCGGCCACTGGGTCTGAAAGTTCCGCTGGCTGGCGTGCATGGCTATTCGATCAGCGCCGCCATTCGCGAGCCACTGAATGCCCCGGCCAGCGCCGTCATGGACGAGCGCTACAAGGTCGCAATTTCGCGTCTTGGCAACCGCGTGCGAGTGGCCGGCAGCGCAGAACTGGGCGGCTACGTCGACCGGAAGCGCGCCAGTTCTTTGCAGACCCTCTATAAAGTCCTGCGCGACTGGTTTCCCGGCGCGGCCAATCTGTCGGGCAGCGTTCAGGAATGGAAAGGGGCGCGTCCGATGCTGCCCGACGGTCCGCCTTTTGTCGGCGAGAGCGGCATCGCCGGACTCTGGCTCAACCTGGGACACGGCTCCAGCGGCTGGGCGCTGAGCTGCGGCTCGGCCCGAATCCTGGCTGACCTGATGCGAGGAAAAGCCCCTGATCTGGATGCCAGCGCGTTTGGAGCGCATCGACTGCGCGCATAATCCCCGTGGGAGAATCAATCTGTCGATCGCAGAGCGATCGACGCCATGGAACCGCCCAACCTACGATAGCAACCAAAATCGCCAGCTAATTTTCAGGACCAGACATGAAGATTAAATTTTGGGGCGTGCGCGGTTCAATTCCGTCGCCTGGGCCGAACACGGTGCACTACGGTGGCAACACGACCTGCATCGAGGTGCGCACCGACAACAACGAGTTGATCATCATCGACGCCGGCACCGGCCTTTTTCCCCTGTCCCAGACGCTGCTGAGCGAAATGCCCCTCACTGCCAATGTGCTCATCTCGCACTCGCACTGGGACCACATTCAGGGTCTGCCATTTTTTGCCCCCAACTTCATCCCGGGCAACCTGCTGCGCCTGCACGGCGCCTTTGATCCGGTGTCAGGCAAGGGTGTGGAACATGTGATGTCAGTGCAGTTGCAGTACAGCTATTTTCCGGTGCGCGAATCCGAGATGAAAGCGCGCATTGAATATGTCACGCTGGCGCCAGAGAAGCCGATCCAGATCGGATCCGCCCGAATAACGCCGTACCTGATGAATCATCCGGTCATCAATTTCGGCTATCGGATCGAGGCCGGCGGAAAGTCGATTTTCGTCACCGGCGACCATGAGCCGCCGCAAAACATCTATGCCCCCGCCGACGAGGGCTATGCCGACTACCAGGTTCTTGTCGACAACAAGAACAAGGACATACTGCGCGCCATGATGGGCGTGGATGTGCTGATCGCCGACTGCTCCTACACCGAGCAGGAATACCCGCAGAAAAGGGGCTGGGGCCACGGCACTTTCAGCTCCAGCATCCGGTACGCAGTGAATGCCGGCGCCAAAGTCCTGTTTTGCACCCACCATGAACCGACTCGAAGCGACGCAGCGCTGGACGCCGTTTTCGCAAACGTACTGGCCGATCATCCACCGCAGCCAGGTGGCACAAACTATCGACTGGCCCGCGAGGGTGAAACCTACGAGTTCTAAGTGCTGTGCTGAGAATCGACTCCCTCTCGCGCCATGCCTTGTACGCAGTCGAGGCGACCCGTCGCATCGAAACTCTGGCCCAGTCGACGCTGCCACCCCACAGCCTGATGCAGCGCGCCGGCAGCGCAGTCGCCCGGCTCGCTCTGGCGCTTGCGCCGCATAGCCGGCGCATCTGGATCGCCTGCGGAGCGGGCAACAACGGCGGTGACGGACTGGAGGCGGCCCTGCATCTGCAGCGAAGCGGCAAGTCGGTCCTTGTGACCTGGCTGGGCAGCCCGGGCACAGCGCCACCGGACGCTTCGGCGTCCCATCAAAGGGCGCTGGCAGGCGGGGTCCGGATTGCCCAGTCGGCGCCCGATGACTGCGATCTTTGCATCGACGCGCTGCTTGGCATCGGCGCTGCACGCGCCCCGCAGGGCCAGATGGCGGATTGGATCAGGCTGATGAATGCCGCCTCGGCCATGGTGCTTGCGGTGGATGTGCCGACCGGCCTGCAGGCGGATACCGGCGCCGTTGCCGAACCACACATCAGGGCACACCATACCCTGAGCTTGCTCACGCTCAAGCCCGGCCTGTTCACCGCGCACGGGCGCGACGCCAGCGGAACCGTCTGGTTCGATGACCTGGCGCTCGCAACGAGCGTCTTTTCGCAGCAGCAGGCGATCACCCCTGCCGCCTGGCTCGCGGGTGAACCGGCGCCGGCGCAGCGCCTGCATGCATCGCACAAAGGCAGCTATGGCGATATCGCCATCATCGGTGGCGCCACCGGCATGACCGGCGCGACGCTGCTGGCCGGATCAGCCGCCCTGCACGCGGGCGCAGGGCGTGTTTTTGTCGCACTGCTCGACAACGACGCCATGAAGGTCGATATCGTCCAGCCGGAGCTGATGTTCCGGCCGATCGACTCGCTGGACTTCAAACCAATGACCGTGGTGTGCGGCTGCGGCGGCGGCGATGCCATTCGCGGCGCGCTGGCCAGAATCCTGTCGACCTCGGCTCGCCTCGTGATCGATGCGGATGCCCTGAACAGGATCGCCGTCGATTCCCAATTCCAGACCCTGCTGCGTGCCCGCGGCAGGCGAGGCTCGGCAACCGTACTGACACCCCACCCGCTGGAAGCAGCGCGCTTGCTGGACTGCGCAGTGCTCGATGTGCAGGGCGACCGCATTGCCGCCGCGCAGTTGATGGCCAAACGATTCGACTGCACGGTCGTGCTCAAAGGTTCGGGCAGCGTCGTTGCCGCGCCGGATCAGACGCCGGTGATCAATTCCACCGGCAACGCCAGGCTGGCCAGCGCGGGCACCGGCGATGTGCTGTCGGGCATGATCGGCGCCCGGCTGGCGGCCGGTATGGCACCGTTCGAGGCCGCCTGGCAGGCCGTCTACCACCATGGTCTGCTGGCCGATCGATGGCCGCCGGTTGCGCCAGCGCTGACCGCTGCAAGGCTCGCGCAGTCCCAGTGAGTCAGGACTGGCGCCGCGATTTGCGCCCTTTGTCCTTGCCCTTGCGTGCCGCGGCAACCATCCCTTCCTGCGCCAGCGGCCCCGATTTTTTCCTTGCCGAACGCTTGGCATCGCCAAAGGTTCCCTCGAGCTCCGCAGGACCGGACTCCACCCGCAGGCCTTCCTTGTCCTTCAGCGCTCGCGTCAGCAGTCCATCGGCCGGATGAACCAGAAGCAGGTCGATTCTGCGGCCATCGAGATCGACGCGGCTGACCTTGACCTGGACCTTTGAGCCGATGGCATAACGCATTCCTGTGCGCTCGCCGCGCAGTTCCTGGCGTGCTTCATCGAAGCGATAGTAGTCACCGCCCAACTCGGTGATATGCACCAGGCCCTCGACAAACATGGCCTCCAGCGTCACAAAAACGCCAAAACTCGTGACCGAACTCACGACACCTGCGTACTCCTCACCCAGGTGATCGCGCATGTACTTGCACTTGAGCCATGCCTCCACATCCCGGCTGGCTTCGTCGGCGCGTCTCTCATTGGCGCTGCAATGCAGCCCGGCAGCCAGCCAGGCCTGCAACTCATGACTCAGCTTCTTCGGCTTTTGCGCGGTCCCGCCTGCTCCTGCGGCAAGACCCTTCTGGAGTCGGCGCGCCAGTTTTTCCTGCGCTTCACCGGGCGTCGGCAATTCCGGCAACTGGTATTTGGTCTGCGTCAGAATGGCCTTGATGACACGGTGCACCAGCAAATCTGGATAGCGCCGGATCGGGCTCGTGAAGTGGGTATAGGCGTCGAACGCCAAGCCAAAATGACCGTTGTTGACGGGCGTGTAGAGCGCCTGCTGCATCGATCGCAGCAGCATGGAATGGATCTGCAGCGCGTCCGGCCGCTCCTTGGTGGCGCTGGCGATGGCCTGAAACTCGCTTGGCCTTGGGTTGTCGCTGATCGTCAACCCGAGCCCCAATACCTTCAGGTAATTGCGCAATATTTCGATCTTCTCAGCGGTCGGGCCCTCATGGACCCGGAACAGGCCGGCGTGCTTGCTTTGGCCAATGAACTCGGCGCTGCAGACGTTGGCCGCCAGCATCGCTTCTTCGATCAGTTTGTGCGCATCGTTGCGCGTGCGCGGCACGATCTTCTCGATGCGCCCGCTCTCATCGCAAACGATCTGGGTCTCCACGGTCTCGAAATCGACCGCGCCGCGGCGCACGCGCGACTGCAGCAGCGCCTGATAGACGTCGTGCAGATTGATCAGGTCCGCAACCCGCTGCGGATGCTTCAAGGCCTCCAGGCCGCGCGTGTTGGCCAGAATGGCAGCCACCTGGTTGTAGGTAAAGCGGGCATGGCTCCACATCACGGCCGGATAGAACTGGTAGGCCGACACTTCCCCGTCCGCCGTCACGACCATGTCGCAGACCATGCACAGGCGTTCCACTTCGGGATTGAGCGAACACAGCCCGTTCGACAATTTCTCCGGCAGCATCGGCAGCACGCGCCTCGGAAAGTAGACGCTGGTCGCGCGGTCATAGGCATCAACGTCGATTGCCGAGCCGCTTTCCACGTACTGGCTGACGTCGGCAATCGCCACCAGCAGGCGCCATCCCTTCACAGCTGATTTTCCGGTGCCCATCTTGACCGGCTCGCAGTAGACTGCATCGTCAAAATCGCGGGCGTCCTCGCCATCGATGGTCAGCAGCGGCACATCGGTCAGGTCAACCCGGTGTTTCTTGTCCTGCGGGCGCACCTTGTCCGGCAAGGCGCGCGCCATCGCAATGCAGGCCTGCGAAAACTCGTGCGGCACTCCATACTTGCGCACGGCGATCTCGATCTCCATGCCAGGGTCATCAACCTCGCCCAGCACTTCCGTGACGCGCCCCACCGGCTGGCCGTACAGGGACGGGGCTTCCGTCAGTTCCACCACCACGACCTGCCCCGCCTTGCCCGCGCCGGTGGCCGATTTGGGAATCAGAACATCCTGGCCGTAACGCTTGTCCTCCGGAACCATGATCCAGATACCGCTCTCAAGCAACAGCCGGCCGATGATCGATTCATTGGTGCGCTCGACGATTTCAAGCACCCGACCTTCAGGGCGCCCCTTGCGATCGCTGCGCACAACGCGCACGCGCACGCGGTCCTTGTGCAAGACAGCCCGCATTTCGTTGGGCGGCAAATAAATGTCGGGTTCTCCGTCGTCACGGGAGACGAAGCCATGACCATCGCGGTGGCCCTGTACAGTGCCTTCTACTTCATCCAGCAGGCCGCTGGTTTGTCTGGTATTTTTGATACAATCACTCACTTTCCTGAGATGCCCAGGTGGCGGAATTGGTAGACGCACTAGTTTCAGGTACTAGCGAGTAACTTCGTGGGGGTTCGAGTCCCTTCCTGGGCACCAATATAAATTAAATTCAGCCATCGTCCCTATCGATTGCTGGCTATTCTTGCTTAGAAGCCGTTGACTTTCAACGGCTTTTTTGTTGTCCTGATGCAAACTGCCCACCGGCTCAAAACGGTTGCGCGACCAGGTCGTGGCCCTGCGTGCCGACCACGCGCGCCTTCGTGAACTCGCCAACCCGCAATGTCTTGCTGATCTTCTCGGGAGGCAAGAGCTTGACCACACCGTCAATTTCGGGCGCATCGGCATAGCTGCGGCCCAGGCCGCCCTTCTTGCCCATGGCGGGAGCCGAATCCACCAGCACCTGCATGGTGCTGCCTATGCGCCGCGTCAACTTGTCGACCGAGACCGCCTCGGCAACTGCCATGAAGCGCGCGCGCCGCTCTTCCCTGATTTCGAGCGGCAGCATGCCCGCAAGCTGATTGGCTGCGGCACCCTGCACCGGGCTGTAGGCAAAACAGCCGGCGCGGTCGATTCCGGCCTCGCGGATGAAATCGAGCAGGTGCGAGAACTCCCGTTCGGTCTCGCCAGGAAAACCCGCGATGAACGTGCTGCGAATGACGATCTCGGGACAGACCTCGCGCCAGCGCTGAATGCGCTCCAGATTCTTCACACCGCTGGCGGGGCGCTTCATGCGGTTCAGCACATCAGGGTGGCTGTGCTGGAACGGGACGTCCAGGTAGGGCAAGACTTCTGCGCGGGCCATCAGCGGTATCAAGTCATCGACATGTGGGTATGGATAGACATAATGCAAGCGCACCCAGGCGCCGAAGGCCTTGGCCATGTCGCCCAGGGCCTGTACCAACTCCAGCAAGCGGGTCTTGATCGGCTTGCCATCATAAAAACCCGTCAGGTACTTCAGATCAACGCCGTAGGCCGACGTGTCCTGGCTGATCACCAGCAGTTCCTTGACGCCGCCCTCGAACAGCGCGCGCGCTTCGCGCAACACGTCGCCAATCGGCCGCGACACCAGTTCGCCCCGCATCGATGGAATGATGCAGAAGGTGCAGTGGTGGTTGCAGCCTTCGCTGATCTTGATGTAGGCGTAGTGCCTGGGCGTGAGCTTCACCCCTGCCAGGCCGAATGAATTGGGCACCAGATCCAGAAAAGGGTCATGCGGCTTGGGCAGACTGAGATGCACCGCGTCCATCACCTCCTGCGTCGCCTGCGGCCCGGTGACCGCCAGCACGCTCGGGTGCAGCTGGCGCACCAGATTGCCACCGCCCTGCCCTTTTTTTGCGCCCAGGCAACCGGTGACGATGACCCTGCCATTTTCCGCCAGCGCCTCGCCAATCGTATCGAGACTCTCGCGGATCGCATCGTCAATGAACCCGCAGGTATTGACAATGACCAGGTCCGCGCCCTGAAATGTCTTGCAGGTCTGGTAGCCCTCGGCCGTGAGTTGCGTCAGGATCAGTTCGGAGTCGGTCAGCGCCTTGGCGCAACCAAGGCTGACGAAGCCTACTTTGGGTGCCTTGTTGCTGCCGTCAATTAACTCGCTCATGGGGCGCATTGTCCCCGCATTCGACCTCGCATCAGCGTTTGATTCCGAAGGCGCTTAACATTTGTCCGGTCTGCTCCTGCATCCGCTCCTGCATTTGCGTCAGCAGATTCGTGGATTGCTCCAGACTGCCGCCCATCATGCCCTGCAGAACCGGTGACTGAATGGCCAGAAACTGCGTCCACATTTCGGGCGTGAAGCCCTTGGTCTGCTCGCCGAATTTTGCCTGCACATCCATCAGCGCCTGCATGTTCTTCTCCAGGTAGCCACCCATGAAACCCTGCATCGCATTGCCATAAAAACGGATCACGCTGGACAACACCGGCGCCGTGAACATCGGCGAGCCATTGGATTCCGCTTCAAGAATAATCTGCAGCAAAATGCTGCGCGTCAGGTCTTCGCCGGTCTTGACGTCGCGCACCACAAACGGTTCATTGGCCATCACCAGACGCTTGACTTCGGCCAGCGTGATGTAGCTCGATGTATCGGTGTCATAGAGCCGTCGATTAGGGTATTTCTTTATGACGCGTTGCTTATCTTCTTTCGCATCGGTTTGCTTGCTTGGCATGTGAACTCCTGTGGCCCGGACAAAGGCCGAAAACGATGTATTGCAGTGCAACACATTCTAGGGAGTAGCCCGCCGCAAGGCCCCAAGGTTTACCCTGAGACCCGGCTCCGACCGGGCACCGGCCAGGCACCTGCGCAGCGAGTCATTTCAGTCCCGGAAAGCTTAAATATTCTCAACAGACACGGCGCCCATTTCGGACTATTCTTGGCCTCAACACGCGATCAAACAGAGGACAAAAATCGGTCAAGTGTCTCGACCACCGGTCAATTGGACCGGGTCGAAATCAGAGCAACAGGAAAGGGGTTCATCATGAGCATAGCAGCAGTAGGCGCGATCGGTGGCATTGGCATCGGATCATTGGGCGGCATGAACCTGGCGCGGCAACCCAGCCCGATTCAGACCCTGGGTTTGACTCCCTCCCCCAGCACCAAAGTGGACCTCTCGGGCGCAGCCCAATCCTCCCTGGTCAGCGATGGCCAGCAGTCCCAAAGCATGAGTGAGCTGGCTCAGGCGCTGATCATCGCGCTGATGATGGCGATGATCCAGGGCAACTAGAAGATCCCCGTTCGAGGCGATTTCGGCAGATCATGCGTCAGATTCAAGCCGGCCATGAAGAGGGAAACGTGAAAAAGGTTTCCTTCGCTGCGCTGTCGAACAACGACGCGAGCGCGCTGAACAGGGCCTTGGCCGACCCAGGCGTCCAGACGTTGGCCCGCTCAATGCACTTGAACCTTCAGGATCCGGCGACCCGTAACGGATTGCTCGCCATGGCACAGCAACATGTCGACAATTCGCCCGAGATTGATACCAACCAAAAACAGATGCTGCTGCAGGTTCTGGCGCCCGGGCAGAGCACATTCACGCGCAGCGCCATCCGCACTTACCGGGAAATCGCGGCCATGAACTAAGGCCCCGTCAGGACAACCCACCAGGCACACGACTTCAAAACACTTCAGCCGACCCAGGACGGGGCTTACCCGTCCTTGTGTGGTTGCGCGCCTAACGTCCAGGCAAGCGGGAGGATCGGTCCTGCCCCGCGCATGCGATAGAATTCCGCCGAGCCAAGAGCCGATATTTGTTCGACTCAAATTGGATCCCGTATTTCTATGAATGAGATTCAACCCCGGGTCGCGGTTCTCGACGATGACGCTGAACTGTCCAGACTGCTTCGTTTCCTTCTGGAAAAGGAATATGAGGTCGTCATGCCCGGAAATGGCGCGCAGTTGTGCACTCTCGTTGACGAGGGCAAGGTCGATGTCATCGTGCTCGACATCGGTCTGCCTGACGAGGACGGCATCGCGATCGCCAAGCGGATTCGCACCACATCGAGCATACCGATCGTTTTCCTTTCCGGCTACGCGTCCGACGAGATGATCGTCAAGGGCCTCAACATTGGCGGCGACGACTATGTGACCAAGCCCTTTCAGTCAGAGGTTCTGTTGGCCCGGGTCCGAAGCGCCTTGCGCCGGGTCAAGGAACACGCGCCGGCGCAACCGGTTCTCAACATTCAATTGGGCGTCGTCACCTTCGAGGTCCGCGATCAGCGGCTGGTCAAGGCCGATGGGCAATTGGTCAAACTGACAGAAATGGAAGCGCTGATTCTGTCCACGCTGGCGCAGGCCGACAACCAGACTCTGTCGCGCGAGGAAATGTTCCGGCGCATCTACGGACGCGAGTGGGACCTGTTGAACCGAGGCCTCGAAGTCCATCTGTCGCATCTGCGCCGCAAACTGGTCGAGGTGAGCGGCGTCGAGAACCCCATCATCGGGCTTCGCGGCGTTGGCTACCGCCTCAACCTCGAACAGTTGGCCGGACCGCGTGCCGACTGAGCCGGCCCCTAGACTTCATTTTTTCAAAAATCTTCTGGCCATGCGATAAAGAGGGGCCTCTTTTGCGTGGTCTTCTGGCTATCGACGCCACCCCGGTGTGAGTACATTGAGGCCCATGCCAATGGCTTGACGTGCGCAGCGCGGTTTGCGCGCGTGCGACACGAAGGCGTATGAACACACAACCGACCCTCGCCATGACCGCGCCGATCGAACCCGACTTCGTTCTGACGGACAAGGATTTTTCGAAAATCCGCGCCTTGATCCATCAGCGCGCCGGGATCGCGCTGAGCGAGCACAAGAGGGAAATGGTCTACAGCCGCCTGGCACGGCGTCTGCGCAAGCTCAGGCTGAAGGAATTCTCCGCCTACCTGCGCCTGCTCGAGAGCAACCCCAATGGCGACGAGTGGCAGCTGTTCACCAACGCATTGACGACCAACCTGACCGCCTTCTTCCGCGAATCGCACCATTTCCCGATCCTGGCAGAGCATGTCAGGCGCTGCGCCCAACCGGTGAGCGTCTGGTGTTCGGCAGCATCGACCGGGGAAGAGCCCTACTCGATCGCCATGACGCTGATCGAAGCCCTGGGCCAGCGCGCCGCAGGCGGCAGCGTGCTCGCCACCGACATCGATACCCAGGTGCTGGCGGTCGGCGCCGAGGGCATTTTTTCCACGGAACAGGTTGCCAAACTGGCGCCCGAGCGCCTCAAGCGCTTCTTCCTGAAGGGCGCCGGGCGGCATGAGGGCAAGGTGCGAATCAGGCCGGAAGTATCGGCGCTGGTGAGATTCGAGCAGCTCAATCTGCTGGACTCCACGTGGTCGCTGCGCGAGCCGTTCGACGCGATCTTCTGCCGCAACGTGATGATCTATTTTGACAAGCCGACGCAGGCCAGGGTCTTGCAGCGCTTTGCGCCGTTGATGAAGCCGCACGGGCTGCTGTTTGTCGGCCATTCCGAGAATTTCTCGCTGATCAACCAGACTTTCCGGCTGCGTGGCAAGACGATTTACGAATTGAGCTCCCATGCCCAGAAGGCCGCAGCATGAGTTCGGCAGTCATTGAGCCGGCCGCCAGCCTGCATTATTTCGACCGCGAGTTTGGCATATCGGCGGTCAAGCTGTTGCCCGGCGAGTACTACGTCACCTCGGGCGACATGCTGCTGACGACGGTCCTCGGATCGTGCGTGTCGGCCTGCGTTCGCGACAGCACCGCCGGCATCGGTGGCATGAACCACTTCATGCTGCCTGAGGACCTGGAGCAGGCACCGCGCGACGCCACCGGGGCGATGCGCTATGGCGCTTATTCGATGGCCATGCTGATCAACGAATTGCTCAAGGCCGGCGCCCGGCGAGAACGGCTCGAAGCCAAGGTGTTCGGGGGCGGCGCCGTCATGACCCGAATGACCCAGCTCAACATCGGCGACCGCAACGCCGACTTCGTACTGCGCTATCTGCAGGATGAGCAGGTGCGGGTGGTGGCGCAGGATCTGCGCGGAAGCCTGCCGCGGCGCATCAACTATTTCCCTTTGAGCGGCAGGGTTGCCGTGCGAAAGCTCCGCCGCCAGGAAGACACGCTGCTGGTGCGGAGCAACGAGCAGGCGCTGGCGCAGGCGCTGGCACGGCAGTCCGTCGAGAACCGGGTTGCGCTCGTCCGCCCCGACATGCGGGTCGCCGCTGTCCACAGAAACGCGGTGGCCCTATGAGCAGCAAGAAGATCACGGTGCTGTGCGTCGATGACTCGGCGCTGATTCGCGGCCTGATGACCGAGATCATCAACAGCCAGCCCGACATGACGGTGGTGGCGACCGCCTCGGACCCCCTGATCGCGCGCGATCTGGTCAAGCAGCACAACCCCGATGTGATGACGCTGGACGTCGAAATGCCGCGCATGGATGGCCTGGAGTTTCTTGAAAAACTGATGCGCCTGCGCCCGATGCCGGTCGTCATGGTGTCCTCGCTGACCGAGCGCGGATCGGAAGCGGCGCTGCGCGCCCTCGAACTCGGCGCGATCGACTTTGTCACCAAACCGCGACTTGGCATCCGCGACGGCCTGCTGGCCTACACCGACCTGATCGCGGGCAAGATCCGGATTGCCGCGGCCGCCCGCATGCTGCCCGCAAAGCGCGTGGCACGCCCGGGCAAAGCACCCGCGCAGGACGACGTGCCCTTGCTGCACAACACCCGCCTGAGCACCGAAAAGCTCATCATCATCGGCGCGTCGACCGGGGGCACCGAGGCCATCCGCGAGATGCTGCAGCGGCTGCCACCGGACAGCCCCGGCATCATGATCGCCCAGCACATGCCGGCCGGCTTCACGCGCTCCTTTGCCCAGCGCCTGAGCGGCTTGTGCCACATCGTCGTCACGGAGGCCGTGCATGGCGAAAGAATCCTGCCGGGTCACGCCTACATCGCGCCCGGTGAATTTCACCTCTCGCTGCGGCGCAGCGGCGCCAATTATGTGGCCCATGTGGACCAGGAGCCGCCACTCAACCGGCACCGCCCCTCGATCGACATCCTGTTTGATTCGGTGGCGCAGCACGCCGGCAAGAACGCGATCGGCGTCCTGCTGACCGGCATGGGGCGTGATGGCGCCGACGGCCTGCTGCGCATGCGCCAGGCCGGCGCCCATACACTGGTGCAGGACGAGGCCAGTTGCGTCGTGTTTGGCATGCCGCGCGAAGCGATCGCCGTTGGCGCCGCGATCGAGGTCGTCCCGCTGCTGGAAATGAGCCAGCGCGTGATGGCGCACCTGATGTCGATGGGCGAACGGGGTAATCGTGTATAAAACAGAATGCGCGGCGGTCTTTGGCGGGTTCGGTCACCCGATACGCCGATGGCCGTACTGATAACCATCTTTTTGGAGTGAACGTGGTTGACAAAAACATCAAGATTCTGGTGGTCGACGATTTCCCGACCATGCGCCGGATCGTCCGCAATCTGCTCAAGGAACTGGGCTTCGCCAACGTCGATGAGGCCGAAGACGGCGCCGCCGGCCTGGAAAAACTCAAGGGTGGCCGCTACGGCTTCGTGGTGTCGGACTGGAACATGCCCAACATGGACGGTCTGGCCATGCTCAAGGCCATCCGCGCCGACCCCGCCATGGTCAAACTGCCGGTCCTGATGGTGACCGCCGAGGCCAAGAAGGAGAACATCATCGCCGCGGCCCAGGCCGGCGCCAATGGCTACGTCGTCAAGCCTTTTACAGCCGTCACTCTCGAAGAAAAGATCAACAAGATATTCGAAAAAATTGAAAAGGAAGGGGCCTAGCATGACGCACGAACAGCTTCCCACCGCGGCCACCGGCGATTCCGCTGAACAACTGGTCAACCGCATCGGCCAGTTGACGCGCCAGATGCTCGAGAGCATGCGCGAGCTGGGCCTGGACAAGGGCATTGCCATGGCGGCGCAGGCCATTCCGGACGCGCGCGATCGCCTTGGCTATGTGGTCCAGATGACCGAGCGCGCGGCGGAGAGGGCCTTGAATGCAATCGACGTGGCGCAACCCATTCAGAGCAACCTGTCAAGGCAGGCCAGCAGCCTGAGCGAGCGCTGGAAGGCCTGCCCCGCCTCGCTGCTCGAGTCAACCGAAGCGCAGGCCCTCTTGAACGACACCCGAAGCTACCTCTCGGAGGTGCCGCGGCAGGTGCAGGCGACCAACGAGCAGTTGATGGAAATCATGATGGCGCAGGACTTCCAGGACCTGACCGGCCAGGTCATCAAGAAAATGATGGATGTGATCCGGGAGATGGAGACCCAGTTGCTGCAGCTTCTGGTCGACAATTCGCCGGCCGAGAAGCGCCAGGAAGTCGGCAGCGGGCTGCTCAACGGGCCGCGGATCAAGGCCGGTACCCCCGACACCCTGGACGACCAGGGCCAGGTCGACGACCTCCTGGCAAGCCTGGGCTTTTAGCAGGCAATTCCTGATTGCTCAATCAGCAGGCCTAACCCCGCTTTGTTTGGCTGATCGTTTCAGCCGCCCTGCCTCAATAATCTCTCGCAAGAGGCGCACTGCGCCTGGTGTTGCGGAGTTTTGATGGCAGAAGAAAGTGACCTCGAAAAGACAGAACCTGCGTCGCCCGAGCGCCTGGAAAAGGCGCGTGCCGAAGGTCAGGTTGCGAGATCGAGGGAATTGGTCACGTTTGTGATGCTGGTGACCTGCCTGGGCGGACTCTGGTCGATGGGCGACATGATCGGCGGCAACTTTGGCAACGCCATGCGCAACGGCCTGCAGTTCGAGCGCACCTCCGCCTTCGACCCGTCGCACATGATGGTCCATGCCCAAACCGCCGTGCTCCATGCCCTGCAGGCGCTGATGCCGCTTCTGATCATGATGCTGGTGGCCGCGCTGCTGGCTCCCATGATGCTCGGCGGCTGGCTGCTCTCGACCAAATCGCTGGCGCCCAACTTCTCGAAACTGAACCCGGTCGCCGGCATCGGTCGCATGTTCTCAACCGAAACGCTGGCCGAACTGGTCAAGACCATCATCAAGTCCCTGCTGGTCGGCGGCGTTGCCTGGTGGGTCATCACCGACAACGTAAGCGCCATCATGGCCCTGATGAGCGAACCGATCGACGCGGCACTGCCGCACACCCTGCAGGTGGTGGCCAGGGGCTGCGCCCTGATCATCGGCTCGCTGCTGCTGGTGGTGGCGATCGACGTGCCGTACCAGTTGTGGAGCCATGCCCACAAGCTTCGCATGTCGCGCGAGGACTTGCGCCAGGAGCAGAAGGAAAACGACGGCGACCCGCAGATCAAGGCCCAGATACGCCGCCAGCAGCAGCAGATGGCCAAACGCCGCATGATGGCCGAAGTGCCCAAGGCCGACATCATCGTCACCAACCCGACGCACTTTGCCGTCGCGCTCAAATACCGCGACAAGGAAATGCGTGCGCCGCGCGTTGTCGCCAAGGGCGCCGACCTGGTGGCGCTGCGCATCCGCACCATCGCCCAGGAGAACCTGATCCCGGTGCTTGAGGCGCCCCCGCTGGCGCGCGCCCTGTACCGCCACACCGAACTGGGCCACGAGATTCCGGTGGCCCTCTACGCGGCCGTGGCCGAGGTGCTGGCCTGGGCTTATCAGCTGCATCACCAGAGCAGGGACGGTGGAACGCCGCCGCGCGCGCCGACCGATCTGCCGGTTCCGCTTTCGCTCGATCCGCTGGGGCTCTCAGCATGACGCTGCTGGGTTCATGGCCGCGCTTGGCCGGCATGCTGATGTCGGGCGCCAAGAGCAAGGGCCTGGTCGGCCCGGTGCTGATCATCCTGATCCTGAGCATGATGGTGCTGCCGCTGCCGCCCTTCCTGCTCGACCTGCTGTTCACCTTCAACATCGCGCTGTCGATCATGGTCCTGCTGGTCAGCATGTACACCATGAAGGCGCTCGACTTCGCGGCCTTCCCCGCGGTGCTGCTGTTCACGACCCTGCTGCGCCTGTCTCTCAACGTCGCCTCCAGCCGCGTCGTGCTGATGGAAGGGCATACCGGTCCGGACGCGGCCGGCAAGGTGATCGAGGCCTTCGGCCATTTCCTGGTCGGCGGCAACTTCGCCGTCGGTGTGATGGTTTTCATCATCCTGGTGGTGATCAACTTCATGGTCATCACCAAGGGCGCCGGGCGCATTGCCGAGGTCGGCGCGCGCTTCACGCTCGATGCCATGCCCGGCAAGCAGATGGCGATCGACGCCGACCTCAACGCCGGCCTGATCGGCGAGGACATGGCCCGCAAGCGCCGCGCCGAGGTCGCGCAGGAGGCCGCCTTCTACGGCTCCATGGACGGCGCCAGCAAGTTCGTGCGCGGCGACGCCGTGGCGGGCCTCCTGATCATGGTGATCAACATCATCGGCGGCCTGATCGTCGGCGTGGCCCAGCACGGGCTCGATTTTTCGGCTGCGGCCACCACCTACACGCTGCTGGCGATCGGCGACGGCCTGGTGGCGCAGATTCCGGGGCTGGTCATTTCAACCGCCGCCGGCGTGATCGTCTCGCGCGTCTCGACCGACGAGGACGTCGGCGGACAACTGACCGGGCAGCTGTTTGCCAATCCGCAGGTGCTGTTCCTGACCGCCGGCGTCATCGGCCTGATGGGCCTGATCCCGGGCATGCCCAATCTCGCCTTCCTGATCATCGCCAGCGCCCTGATCTGGCTCGGCCGGCGCGTGGCGCAGGGCGAAACGGGCAAGGCCCAGGCGGTCAGCGCCGCCCCGCCACCGGCCCAGGCCACGACCGAGTCGCCCGAGGCGTCGTGGGACGATGTGGCCCTGGTCGACCCGCTCGGACTTGAAGTCGGTTATCGACTGATCTCCCTGGTGGACCGCGCGCAAAACGGTGAATTGCTGGGTCGCATCAAGAGCATCCGGAAAAAATTCGCGCAGGAGATCGGCTTCCTGGTGCCGGTGGTGCACATCCGCGACAACCTCGAGATCAAGCCCAACGCCTACGTGATCAAGCTCAAGGGCGTCAAGATCGGCCAGGGCGAAGCATCGCCCGGTCAGTGGATGGCCATCAATCCGGGCCAGGTCAGCGCCACGCTGCCCGGCACGCCCACCAAGGATCCGGCGTTCGGCCTGCCGGCGATCTGGATTGACGCCGGCCTGCGCGAACAGGCCCAGATCTACGGCTACACGGTGGTCGACGCCAGCACCGTCGTGGCGACGCACCTCAATCACCTGATCCACGCGCACGCCGCCGAGTTGCTGGGTCGCCAGGAGGTGCAGCAGTTGGTCGACCGCATTGGCAAGGAATCGCCGATGCTGGTCCAGGACCTCGTGCCCAAGACCCTGTCCCTCACAACGCTGCAGAAGGTGCTGCAAAACCTGCTCGACGAGGAAGTCCCGATCAGGGACATGCGCACCATCCTCGACGTTCTGGCCGAGCACGCGCCGGGCGTGTCCGATACCACCGAACTGACCTCGCTGATTCGCCTGGCGCTCGGGCGCGCCATCGTCCAGCAGATCTATCCCGGCAGCGAGGAGCTTCAGGTCATCGGCCTGGACAGTTCGCTTGACCGCGTGCTGCTGCAGGCGCTGAGCAACAGCAGCGGTCTGGAGCCCGGCCTGGCCGACAACCTGCTGCGCGAAGCCCAGTCGGCCATGGACCGCCAGGCCAACCTGGGCCTTGAGCCGGTCCTGGTGGTGCAGCATCCGCTGCGGGTCCTGCTGGCGCGTTTCCTGCGCCGCAACCTGGCGCAGCTCAAGGTGCTGTCGCACGCCGAGATACCCGACACCCGCACCATCAAAGTCACCGCCACCATCGGAGGAAGAGCTTGAGCAATACCATGGAAGTCAGCAGCGCGGCCTGCAAGGTCGTCGCGCCATCGAGTCGCGAGGCGCTGCGCCTGCTGCGCGAAAGCATGGGCCCCGACGCGATCATTCTGTCCAACCGCGTCACCGCCGATGGCATTGAGATCCTCGCCACCCTGGAAGAGGATGTCGCCAGGCTGCTGATGGCCGCCGCGCATCCCGTCGCTGCGCCGCCACCGCCCGCACCCCTGCCGCAGCCAGCAATGGCGGGCGACGAGAGCAGCGTGCTGCGCGAGATCCACTCAATGCGCGACATGATGCAGGAGCAACTCGCCGTCCTGTCTTGGAACGAGCACCAGGGGCGCGATCCGCTGCTCGGGCAACTGCTGCGACCGCTGCTGGGCGCCGGCTTTAGCGCGCGCCTGGCCAGGGACATCCTGGGTCGCCTGCCAGCCGGACATGATTTTGCAAACGGCATGGAGCATGTCAAATCGGAGCTGGCGCGCCAGTTGCCGATGCTCGAGAGCGAGGCCGCCATGATGGACCAGGGCGGCGTCTACGCCCTGACCGGACCGACCGGGGTCGGCAAGACCACCACCACCGCCAAGCTCGCGGCGCGCTGCGTCATGCGTTTTGGCGCGAAGAAGCTGGCACTGGTCACAACCGACAGCTTCCGCATCGGGGCCTACGAGCAACTGCGCATTTATGGGCAGATTCTTGGCGTCACGGTTCATGCGGTCAAGGACGCAGGCGATCTGGAGCGCGCCCTGCTCGACCTGGCCGACAAGCACATGGTCCTGATCGACACCGTCGGCATGAGCCAGCGCGACCGCGCCGTCTCCGAGCAGATCTCGATGCTCTGCGGCTCGAGCCGCCCGGTCAAGCGCCTGCTGCTGCTCAACGCCGCGAGCCATGGCGACACCCTGGACGAAGTCGTCGCGGCCTACCGCCACGGCGCTCGGAACGACGGCGCGCCCGACCTGGCAGGCTGCATCTTCACCAAGGTCGACGAAGCCGCGCATCCCGGCGTCCTGATCGACATGGCGATTCGGCACCAGTTGCCGGTGCACTACATCTCCAACGGTCAGAAGGTTCCGGAGAACCTGATCGCCGTCAACCGCAGCGCCCTGATCGAGCAGGTCTTTCAGGCGCGCAGCGGCAGTTCCCTCTTTGTGCCCGGTGCAGCCGACCAAGATTCGGCTCCGCAACCGCTGGCAGCCGAGGCGGCGCTGGCCGCCGCCGAGGCCATCTGCGAACGCCTGCGCTCGCAGTGCCAGCAGTTGATCAGCGCCATGCCGCCGAA
>CAIMBE010000080.1 GCA_903839085.1 uncultured beta proteobacterium
AGCCGCTTCAGCCGCTTCAGCCGCTTCAGCCGCAGCCTCTGACGCCAAATAGCGCGCTGACTGATGCCCGGCGACCTGCCAGCCGGCGGCGCCGGGGTCACTCCCGCGCTGCGCCGGCGCGAGGCTTCAACAGGACCGTGCTCATGGCCGCAATAATCAGCAGCATCGCCGCATAGTCCTGCCAATGCGGCGTCTCGCCCAGCATCCAGGCGCCTGAAAACACACCCACCACCGGAATCATCATCACCGACAGGCTGGAGGCGACCGGCGCCAGCGTGCGGGCCAGCTGAAACCAGACCACATGGGCAAAGCCGAAGACGATGACGGCGTTGAAGGCAATGGCTTCCCACTCGACCACATTGGGCCAGCGCCACGCCGAGCGTTCGAACAGCAGCGCCGCCGCCGTCATCGCCAGGGTGGTCAAGGCGAGCATCCAGAAGGTCAGTGATATCGCCGGCAGGTCGATGCTCGATTTCTTCAGCGCGGCGGTTCCGTAACCCCATCCTGCTGCCGCAGCCAGCACCAGCGCACTGCCCAGCGGCTGCCCGCTCAGCGCTGCAAACTCACTTGACAGCAACAGCAGCGCGCCAGCCAGGGCGCAGCCGACCCCAAGCCAGGCGCGCGGGGTCACACGTTCGCCAAAGAACAGCAGGCCGCTGAGCACGGCCCAGACCGGCATCGTGTAGCCCAGGATGGCGGCGCGCCCCGAAGACAGCATCTTGATTCCGAGAATGACCAGGAAATGCCAGATCATCATGTTGGGCACCGAGAGCCTGGCGATGAGCGCCATTTGCGGCCTTGAAACGCGAAGCGGGATGCCACCCAAGCGGGCTGCCAGCCAGATCGCGGGCAGGCCTCCGGCCATGCACAGGGCTCGAAAAGTCAGCGGCGGAAACTCGGCCACGCCGATCTTCATGATCGGCCAGTTGATACCCCAGAACAGGGTGACCAGTACCAAAAGAATCCAGTCTTTTCTGGAAAGCGTGCGCATGCGTCGACGATAGCACGGCCACGCCGTCCGGCAATGCCTTGCATCCTCATGCATGGCGTCCTCAGCGACGCGTGCAAGCCGAACCGTTCTGGCCGGATTGGCCCCACTTGAATGTCAACCAATTCCGGGCGACTCAAACATTTGCGGCAGTTCGGGCCAAATGATTGCAGCGTCGGCCTATGGACCTGCTGCAGGCGCTGCGTTGCGGCATCGCTTTTTTATGCCGCAGTCAACAGGGATAACAAGCAATGAAGATGAAACCAGGGAGCCTCTTGTCCATCGTCACCGCACTCAGCGTGGCCGGTGCCGCCACGGCTGCGACGCTTCCAAAGGAGGGCACCTACGACTACACAGCATGCTGGTCGGGCACCAGCAGTGACATCTCATTTTCCAAGACCCACAGCGCGAATTCCTATGAGATGACCGGCACCATTGTCAGCAAAGTGCCCGGCGGCATGTTCGACAACAACACCTTCCGATGCGTCGGCATGGGAAGCTTGTTTGCCGGCAAGAATGGGGGTGGCAATGTGTGCGAAACGATCGACACCGACGGCGACAAGCGCCTGGCGGTGTTCGCGATTTCGAGCGAGGGCAAGGTGACCAGGGAACTCATCACCGGCACGGGAAAATACGAGGGCATGACCACCACCAGTTCGGTAACCCTGCTGGGGCCGTTCCCCGCGATCAAGGCCGGGACGTTCCAGCAGTGCAATCACCAGAGCGGCACTTACAAGATGAAGTAACGCCCGGTTGACGGGCACCCGCGCAACCGGGCGCGCTGTTCAATTCAGGATGCAGCCTGCCTGCGCTGGCGGCGGGCCGCGTCCTCGGCCCGGGCGTCATCGATCTCCCGCATCACGCCGCCCAGATCCACTCTGGCGGCTTTGCGCTCGAAGCGGCCGGTGAGAACCAGGTCAGTGGACAGCACGCCCGACTGATACAGGCTCCAGATTTCAGCGCCGTAGTCGGTGCCCAGCAGTTCGGGGGCAAACTTGCCGAAGAACTCGCGCAGGTTGGCGACATCGCGCAACAGCATGCGTTGCGCGTGGTTGTTGCCCGCGGCGTCCACCGCCTGCGGCAAGTCGATGATCACGGGGCCGTCGCCGGCCATCAGTATGTTGAACTCCGAGAGGTCGCCATGGATCACCCCGGCGCACAGCATGCGCACCACCTCCGCGATCAGCGTGGCGTGGTGGGCCCGGGCATCTTGCGCAGTGAAATCGACATCGTTCAGACGCGGGGCGGCGGCGCCCTGCGCGTCGACCACCAATTCCATCAGCAGCACGCCATCATGAAAATTGAAGGGCCGGGGCACGCGCACGCCGGCCGCGGCCAGGCGGTAGAGCGCATCGACCTCGGCGCTTTGCCAGGCGGCCTCCTGCGCCTGACGGCCAAATCGCGTGCCCTTGGCCATGGCGCGCGCCTGGCGCGTGTTCTTGACCTTGCGGTTTTCGGTGTAGTCCACGGCCTGGCGAAAGCTTCGCGCCGTGGCCTCCTTGTAGATCTTGGCGCAGCGCGACTCGTCGCCGCAGCGCACCACATAAACCGTGGCCTCCTTGCCGCTCATCAACTGGCGAACCACGCTGTCGATCAGACCTTCTTCGATCAGGGATTGCAGTCTGCGGGGTGGTTTCATTCCGGTATTTTGCGCCCTGCACGAAGCAACTTCCTGCACCAGCCCTGTTTAAGTCTCGCAGTGCGCAGGCACTGATGTTCCTGGGCCAGTCAAGACGCGCCGGCGCCGCCGCCACTGCCAGGGCGCCAGACGTCTTTGGGACCGAAGGCCCGGCGCAGCGACATCACTTGTGGTACACGACCTCGCCCGTGACCCGGTGTGGTTGGCCGGCGATCTTCGTTCCGACGATCCGCTGCTGCGCAGCGGTAACACGAGAACGCGCCTGTTCATTTGCCTCCTGGGATTCAAATAGGACAACAACAGCCGTCTCGGTTTCTGAAACTTTGACCGCATAGTAGGCCTTGAACCCTGGCGAGCCCGCAAGCACGTTGATCACGTCACGTTCGAGCTGTCCGCGCTCGTCCTCTGTAAACGCACTATTGAACTGGTAGTTCGTGATGCTTGCATACATTGCGTGTCTCCCGGTTTGATTAAAACAAGCGAAACTTTTTCGCCCTATTGATGACATCAGCTCTCATTGCCTGCGCGCGAGCACTTCGGGTGCGGCACGCATGCGCTGCAACACCGAAAATGCCGTTGGCCTAACCTTAAGAAGGGACTGGCGTTCCCCTGACGCCTTGAAGGTTTAGTCGACCTTTGATTCCATGACGTATGACCTGGGACCCGTTGCCAAGGCAGTCCATGTGAAGGGCTTCCCGGCCCACGCGGCTGCAGCCCCGGTGGCCAGCGTAAAAACGCCTGTGCCGGATGCCTTCCATGCCACCGGTTTGCCATCTTTCATCACATAGGTCATGGAGCCCGCAGTGACCCGGTAAGCGGCCGTTGTCCCCGGCTTGCGATTGACTCCATCGGCGGAAAGAATGGTCATCGCCCCCTTATCGAGTTCCCAGATGGTGCGCTGAGTCTGGACCGTGCCGTCCAACAGGCCGCCTTCGAGCGTACAACTGCCATCCGCAACCAGGACCGCGTGTCCTTCCCTGTCGCCAAGCGGTTCCGGCAGGTTCGGCCCCACGTTCATGCACGTGTGCTTGGCGGACTGTGCCATTGCCATTCCGGCGCCGGTCAACAGCACAAGAGAAGCAGACACTGTCAACATTCGACTGCGAGTCTTCATATTTTCTTTCCCTTCTTTATGTTGCGGCAATGGATGGCGATGCCGCGACGCCTTGATCGTGGTGGACCCATATTCGTCTGCGTTGCGCTACTTGCTGAGGTTCTGCGAGACCAGTTGGCTTTCACGCTTGCCCGGTCCACTGCCCCACTTGGCAGTCCGAACAAGGATCGACTTCACTGTGATGCCGGTTTCCGGGCTGATCCAGTAAGTATTTTCGTTGCCAATGCTTTCTGACCAGCTGATTCGAAACGCCTTGAACGTGCCGGCTGGCACCGTCACA
>CAIMBE010000081.1 GCA_903839085.1 uncultured beta proteobacterium
ATGACGGTACTCTTTCATGTTTCGGGGTGACTTCGATGCCATGACGGTACTCTTTCATGTTTCGGGGTGACTTCGATGCCATGACGGTGAGGTTACACGATGCTGCGGTGACGCTCGATACAGGTATCGAGTACTTCTTCGCCAGGTCTGAGCCACCAGTTGGTGTCCGAAAAAATCTCGACCTCGGCGTAGCCCGCGTAGCCGGCCTGCTCGATCCAGCGCCGGATCTTCCTGAGCTCGACCACGCCGTCGCCCATCATGCCACGGTCGCTCAGCAGGTCGCGCGTCGGCGTCAGCCAGTCGCAGACATGGTAGGCCAGCAACCTGTTGCGGGTCGGATGGCCGCCGGCGCGCGCAATCTGCTGCTGCAGCTTCGGGTCCCACCAGACATGGTAGATGTCGAGCGCCACGCCGAGCAGGCAAGGCGGCGTGCGGCCCGACGCGAGCGCCTGTTGGCCATCGAGGGGATCGAGTTCGTCGCACAGATCGAGCGCCTGCTCCAGCGTATTGATGCAGGCGCGCTCGGCCGCCTGCATCGGGTGCAGGGGTTCGATCGCCAGCGGCAGGTCGACGCTGCGCGCGTACGCCAGCGTGGCGGCGATGCCGTCGCGCACCTCGCTGCGGGCGCGGCCGATGTCGGTGTAGTCGGGCTTGCCGGCGAGGGCCCCGGGCAGGGAGCCGACCACCAGCACCAGACAGGGCGCGCCCAGCGTTTTGGCCTCGTCGATGGCGCGCCGGTTGTCCAGCAGCGCCGCCTGCCGTCCCGCGGCGTCGGCGGCGGGGAAAAAACCACCGCGGCAGTAACCCGAGAGTTCGAGGCCGGTGTCGCGCAATCGCCTGGCGGTCTGCGCCAGTCCGAGCGCGGCAACCTGGTCGCGCCACGGGCTGATGGCGCGGATGCCGCGCCGGGCGCACTCGTCGATGATGCGCTCCAGCGGCCACTGTTTGCGCACCGTGGCGGTATTGATGGACAGCCAGTGGTGATCCTGGGAAAAATCGCGCATCGTCAATTCTCGATGCCTTGCAGGGCGCACAGGATCTTCATGCGGTGCAGCGCCAGGTCGGGTTGCTGCAAGACCCCGGCCGCATCGGCCAGGCGAAACAGCTCGCAGAGGTGCTGCAGCGAGCGCGTGCTCTGCTGGCCGCCAACCATCGTGAAGTGGCTCTGGTGGCCATTGAGCCAGGCCATGAACACCACGCCGGTCTTGTAGTAGCGCGTGGGTGCGGCAAAGATGTGGCGCGACAGCGGCACGGTGGGGTCCAGGATGGCGCGAAAGTTCTCGACATGGCCCTGCGCCAGTTCGGCCAGCGCCGCGCTGGCCGCGGGCGCGATGGCGTCGAAGATGCCGAGCAGGGCATCGCTCTGGCGCTGCACGGCAGCGCCGGCATAGGCATCGCCGGCGATCAGCTCCGCATAATTGAAATCATCGCCGGTGTACATGCGCACGCCCTGGCCGTCGCTGCCGCCGCTCGCCGGCAGGCGCCGGCGCATCGCGATCTCCTTCTCCTTGCTGAGCAGCGAGATCTTGATGCCGTCCACCTTGTCCGGGTGCGCCTGGATGATGCCGATGGCCGTGTCCATCGCGGCGTCGACATCGCCCGATCCCCAATAGCCTTTGAGGGCCGGGTCGAACATGTCGCCGAGCCAGTGCAGGATCACGGGCTGTCGCGCCTGGCTCAGGATGCGGTCGTAGACGCGCTCGTAGTCGGCCGGGCATGTGGCCACGCGCGCCAGCGCGCGGCTGGCCATGACGATCAGCTTGCCGCCGAGTTTTTCGATCGCAGCCATCTGCGCCTCATAGCCGGCAATGACCTGATCAATCGTCCTGACATCTTCGAGCACCAGATGATCGGTGCCGCAGCCCGATGCCAGCAACGCGCCCGGCACGTCGCGGGCGGCGTCAAGCGAGCGGCGGATGAGCTCCAGCGAGGTCGGCCAGTCGAGCCCCATGCCGCGCTGCGCCGTGTCCATGGCCTCGGCCACGCCCAGCCCGAGCGACCACAGGTGGCGCCGGTAGGCGAGCGTCTGATCCCAGTCCACCGCGCACTGCAGCCAGGGGTCGATGGCGGCGCGCGGATCGACCACCACATGCGCGGCCGAGTAGGCGATGCGGTTGAAGGCGACCTTCTGCGCAGGCAAGCGCGCCGGCGCCTCGTTGCGCAGCGCATAGCGCGCGAGCGCGCCATCGGCGTTGGGAAGCTGCAGGGTCAAGGTCATCGCGGACGCTGCCGAAGTCTCTAGTCGATGCGCAGCTCGGGAACATCGATCCAGCGCCGCTCTTTCCAGCTTTGCAGCGCGGCTTCGACCAGTTGCAGGCCTTTGGCGCCCTCGGCCAGACTCCAGCGCCAGGGCTCGTTTTCGACCACGTGGCGAATGAAATGTTCCCACTGGATCTTGAAGCCGTTGTCATAGACCTGGCTGTCGGGCACCTCCGCCCACTGTTCGAAGAATGGCATCGTCTGCTTTTCATCGGGGTTCCACACCGGTCGCGGCGTGTTGACGCGCGACTGCGCGCGGCAGCTCGTCAGGCCGGCCACGGCCGAGCCATGCGTGCCATCCACATGGAAAGTCACCAGGTCATCGCGGCGCACGCGCGTCGTCCACGAGCTGTTGACCTGGGCGATGACTTTCTCGCCCCGATGGCCCCTCAACTCGAAGGTCGCGTAGGCCGCATCGTCGGCGGTGCAGTCATAGGGCCGGCCGGCCTCGTCCCAGCGCTTCGGGATGTGCGTGGCACCCAGGCACGAGACCGACTGCACCTGGCCAAACAGGTTGTCCAGCACATAACGCCAGTGGCAGTGCATGTCCAGGATGATGCCGCCGCCGTCTTGTGCGCGGTAGTTCCAGCTCGGGCGCTGGATTGGCTGCAGGTCGCCTTCAAACACCCAGTAGCCGAACTCGATGCGCACGCTGAGCATCGTGCCGAAAAAATCCGCCCGGCGCAGCAGATCGAGCTTGCGCAGGCCGGGCAAGAACAGCTTGTCCTGCACAACGCCGTGTTTCAGGCCCGATTGCTGGGCCAGTCGCGTGATCTCCACCGCTTCGTTGAGGCTGGTCGCGATCGGCTTTTCGCAGTACACGTGCTTGCCCGCGCGCAGGGCTTTGGCCAGCAGCGTCGGGCGCATCTGCGTGGTACCGGAATCGAAGAAAACCGTGTCGTCCTTGTTGGCCAGTGCGGCGTCGAGATCGGTACTCCAGCGTTCGATGCCGTGGGCTCTTGCAAGCGCCTCAAGCTTCGCCGCATCGCGGCCGATCAGGATCGGATCGGGCATCACCCTGCCGCCCCCGGAAAGCACGACCCCACCTTGCCTGCGTAGGGCGACGATGGATCGAATCAGATGCTGGTTCGTCCCCATGCGCCCGGTGACGCCATGCATGATGATGCCGAGTCTTTGTGTGGTCATGAGGTGTCCTGCTGCGATGTCCTTGCTATGAAGCCGATGGCCAATCATCCCATTGCGCCTCCCATACATCATGACAGTCCGGATCGTCATTGCGAGGAGCCTGGCGACGCGGCAATCCAGGCAGTCCGGCGGCATGGATCGCCACGGCCTGCGGCCTCGCGATGACGAAAACGGGTGCCATGACGAAAACGGGTGCGATAGCGAAAAATGGTGCGATAGCGAAAAATGGTGCGGTGACGAACGTAACTGTCTTGAATTTTGGAAAGATCAATAATTCACCAACGCGTGAATTGTAGAAAAGGACGCCCGGGCGCGTCAATTCACAAAACGCCTCCATCCATCAGTACATACCCTAGGATCAGGTCGCACATGTGGGCCAGGCGCGCGTCGAGGGCTTGGCGCGTCATCAGGTCGCGCCCGAAGATGGCCGACAGCGTGTGCTGGTTGGAGAGGTAAAAATAGGCCAGGCCGGCGATCGAGACATAGAGTTGCAGCGGGTCGATGCCGCTGCGAAAGAGGCCATCGGCGTGGCCGCGCGCAAGGATCTCGCCCAGGGTCTGAATCAGGGGCGAGTTCAATTCGCGGATGCGCTCGGACTTGGCCAGGTGCCCGGCCTGATGCAGGTTGGCGGTGTTGAGCAGGGAAATGAACTCCGGGTGCGCGAGGTAGTAGTCCCAGGTGAACTCGGTCAGCCGCCGGATCGCCTGGGGCGGCGCCAGGTCGCTCAGGTGCAATTGTTTTTCGGCCTCGCGAATGTCGGCATAGGTGCGCTCCAGCACCGCCAGAAAAAGATCGTCCTTGCTGGTGAAGTAATAGTAGATCAGGCGCTTGTTGAGTTTGACGCGCTCGGCAATGCGATCAATGCGGGCGCCGCCCAGGCCATGCTGTGCGAACTCATCGCGGGCGGCGATCAGAATCGCCTGCTGCGATCGGTCCGCATCGCGCAAGCGGGGTTTTTGGGTTTCCTTTTCTTTCATGGCACCCGGATTTTCAGCCACCGGAGCGCTTGACCACGAAACCCTGCTCCTTGAGCAGCGCCATGACGCGTTCACAGTGCTCGCCCTGAACCTCGAGCACGCCGTCCTTGACGGTGCCGCCGGCGCCGCAGGCGGTCCTGAGCTGCTTGCCCAGCGCGTTGAGCGCGCTCGCCTCCAGCGCCAAGCCGCGCACCAGCGTCACGGCCTTGCCGCCGCGCCCCTTGGTCTGGGTCGCGACCCGCACCACGCCATCGGACGGTGTCGGCGCCACAGCGGCACCGCAACGGCAGGCGGCCACCGGCTGGCGGCACTGCCCGCACATGCGTCCGGCCTCGGTCGAGTAGACCAGGCCGCCGCCTGGTGATCTGGATTTCATGCCGGGCGATCCGGGCGCGGCATGGCGCGCTTACCTGGCAACGGGCTTCTGGTCGCCCGGCGGCCGATGCGGCTCTTTTGGCTCATGGGTCCGTGGTGACGGACGCGGCTCGGCAGGCGCTGACTGAGCCGGCGCCGACATATTGCCTTTACCTCGCTCCCTGGGCTCACCCTCGGGCCGATGGATCGGTGCTTGACGCACGTCGGGCGCCGGGTGAACCGGGGGTCGCTGTGGCGGCGCGCGATGCTCGAGCCCCGGCGCGCGGTGTTCGGCCTCGGGCGGGCGATGCGCGGGCAGCGGCGCACGCGGAGCATGGCCGGGCGGCGGCCGGTTGATCCAGCGCTGGCGCTGCGGGTACCAGGGCCGTGCGACGTAGTGCTGATCCCAGTAGCTGGCCAGGCCGAAGGCCACGATGCCAATGCCGATCACGGCGCCGTAGTTGATCACCGGGACGCTGCTGCCCTGGTAGGGATAGACGATGTTGCCGCCATAGATCCAGCCCCGGTTCACCCCCGTGACGACATCGCACCAGCGGTAGTCGCTCAGGCAGCCCTGCACCTCGACCGTCACCCCGGCCATCAGGATGGCGACCACCGGATACTCGGTGCCCGGCCCGGCACGAAGATTGACCTGCTTGGCAACATAAGCCGATTGCGCGAGCGACGCCGCCGGCACGCCGGCCAGTGCCACCGTGAGTGACAGCAGCGCTTTCAGATAGTTCATGTTCAGCCTCACTGGGTAAGAAATTGTTCCTGCCAGTATGCCACCCTGCCCGCGCCCGGGCAATCAGGGCAGCAGGCTGAGCGCGTGCATGTAGGCGGCCTGGCGCATCAGTTCGTCCCACGGCGCGGCCGACGCGCGCGGCAGCAGCGCGCGCCGGCGCTCGTCGCTCGCCTCGCGCGGCTGCCAGTGGCCTTTGACAAGCGCTTCGGTCAGGCCGTCGATCAGCGCATCGACGGCGCTGCCGCCGCCTTCGCTCTCGGCCAGCGTCTGGTTGCACAGCAGCACCATGTCGCAGCCCGCGCCCAGGGCCAGCAGCGCCGCCTGGGTGTAACTGATCGGTCGGCCATCGATCCGGCGCGCGCCGGCCATCGACAGGTCGTCGCTGAAAATGGCGCCGCCAAACTCAAGCTGGCCGCGCAGGATGTCGTCGAGCCAGCGCGATGAAAAGCCGGCCGGCCGCGCATCGACCGCCGGATAGACCACGTGCGCGGGCATGACGCTGCACAGCGCGCTGCTGAGCCAGCCGTAGGGCGCGGCGTCCTGCGCCAGAATGGCCTTGAGGCTGCGCCGGTCGACCGGCATCTCGGTATGCGAATCGGCGCGGACGAAGCCGTGCCCCGGAAAGTGCTTGCCGCAATTGGCCATGCCGCCTTGCAGCAGGCCGTGCATCAGGCTCCTGGCCAGCAGGCTGACGACGCGCGGGTCGCGCGCAAAGGCGCGGTCGCCGATCACGCCGCTCGCGCCAAAATCGAGGTCGAGCACCGGCGTGAAGCTGAGGTCGACGCCGCAGGCGCGCAGTTCGGCGCCGAGCACCAAGCCGCAGGCGGTGGCCGCGTTGCAGGCCAGCAGCGCGCCGCTGCCTGCGCCGCCCTTGCCGTCGCGGGACCACATCTCGCCCAGCGCGCGCATGGGCGGCAGATGCGTGAATCCGTCGCTGCGAAAGCGTTGCACGCGCCCGCCTTCGTGGTCGACGCAGATCAGCAGGTCCCGGCGCACGCTCTTGATGGCGCGGCAAAGCCGCGTCAGTTGCCGGCGGTCCTGCCAGTTGCGGGCAAACAGGATGACGCCGCCGACCAGCGGATGCGCCAGGCGCTTGCGGTCGCGCGCCTCCAGGCTCAGGCCGGCGATGTCAATGATCAGGGGCGCGTGCTGGGTCATGGATTCAGTCTCCTGGAGGGCTCTTGATCTGCTCGACCACGCAAAAGCTCGCCGCGTAGTCGGTCTCGTCGGTCACGCTGACGTGCGCGCTGAGCTGGCGCGCATCGAACCACTGCTTGAGCGCGCCGTGCAGCACGATCACCGGCTTGCCGCTGCCGAGCTTGGCGACCTCGCACAGGCGCCACTGCATCGGCAGGATCATGCCCAGGCCGATCGCCTTGCTGAAGGCCTCCTTGGCGCTGAAGCGGGTCGCCAGGTAGCGCACGCCGCGCTCGGGGCTGCGCGCGCTGCGCTCTTGCCAGGTGGCGAACTCGGCCTCGCTGAGAATCTTCTTCCCGAAGCGCTCGCCGTGGCGCGCCAGGCTGGCGCGGATCCGGCGCACGTCGCAGATGTCGGTGCCGATGCCAAAGATCACGGCCGCCCCCGGGCCATGCATCGCAGGTAGTCGGCCACCGTGGCGGCGTAGCCCATCTCCAGCGCGTCGGCAATCAGCGCGTGCCCGATCGAGACTTCGGCCACACCGGGCACCTGGCGCAGGAACTCGCCCAGGTTGTCCCGGTTCAGGTCGTGGCCGGCGTTGACGCCAAGGCCGGCGTCCAGCGCGGCCTGCGCGGCGCCGGCAAAACGCCGCAGTTCGGCCACCTGGCGCGGCGTGCCCCAGGCTGCGGCGTAGGGCTCGGTGTAGAGCTCGACGCGGTCGGCGCCGACCGCTTTGGCCGCCGCCATCGCTGTGGCCTCGGCATCCATGAAGAGGCTCACGCGCACGCCCCAGCCATGGGCCTGGGCGATCAGGGGCCGCAGACGCTGGGCATCGGCCGGGAAATTCCAGCCGTGATCGCTCGTGAACTGGCCTTCGCTGTCCGGCACAAAGGTGAGCTGGTGCAGCGGCAACTGGCGCGCGAGCAGTTCGCGCGCGCAGTCCATCAGATTGTGAAACGGGTTGCCTTCGACGTTGAATTCGCGCCCGGGCCATGCCTGCAGCAGGCGGGCCAGCTCAGGCACATCGGCCGCGCGGATATGGCGCTCATCGGGGCGCGGGTGCACCGTGATGCCGTCGGCGCCCGCCTGCAGGCACAGGGTGGCGGCGCGGGTCACGCTGGGAATGCCCAGATGGCGCGTGTTGCGCACCAGCGCCACCTTGTTCAGGTTGACGGAAAGAGAGGTCGGCTTGGTCGAGGTCATGGCTACAGATTTTGCAGGTCGATCATCATTTGCCGGGTGCGCAGGTTGGTCATCCCGCAATGGTAATTCAGCAGCGCGCGCAACTGGGGCTTCAAATCGAGCATCACTTCCGAGCAGGCGCGCAGGGTGCTGGTGAACGGGGCGGCGATGGCGAGCGACTGCTGCAGCGCCTGCCACTGCGCGCCGCTGAGGCTGGCGCGGTCGGCGCTGCCGCTGCGGCGCAGGCCGCCTTCGGGCACCAGGCTGTAGCGCGCCTGCGCGTCAAGTTCGAGCAGCGTCATGGTCTGGGCGTCGAGCAGCGGCAAGAGGCCGATCTCGCGCAGCAGCAGCAGTTCGAACGCGCGCAGCGCCGACTGCAGGGCCTCGCCATGGCCCGAGCCGATCACCTCCACCACGCTGGCATAGATGTCGAACAGGCCCGGGTGCGGGTCGTCGCGCGCCAGCAGCAGGAGCAGCAGTTCATTGAGGTAATAGCCCGACAGCAGGGCCTCGCCGCCGGGCATGACATGGCCGCCCTGCCACTCGGCGCTCTTGAGCGAGCGGATCTCGCCATCGCCGCCGAACGACAGGTGCAGCGGCTGCAGCGGCAGCAGGATCGGGCGAAATCCGGAGCTCGGGCGCTTGGCTCCCTTGGCGACCAGGGCGATGCGCCCGTGGTGGCGCGTGAAGACCTCGAGGATCAGGCTCGACTCGCTCCAGTCGTAGCGGTGCAAGACATAGGCAGGTTCATCAGAAATGCGCTTCGTGGCCACTTATCGAGAGTTCCTGAATTCACGACAACGTTCTGGCCAAGACTGCTTGACGCAGATGTTCCGGCAAATAAAGAACTGCGTTCCAGGCGAGTGGGAGCCGAGGACGCCACATTGGATGGCTTCGCGAATGTCCTCCGGCCCTTGGCCTCCTCCCCGATTTCGCTACACCACCCACTGCATCGTCCTCGGCAACAAGCGTCGGTGGTTTGCGCTGCCCGCACTCCAACCGCGCTTGAAGGAGCGGGCCGCTGGGGCGCTCAGCGCAGCGGCATAAAGGCGGAGGCCGAAGGCCGGGGGGCAGCCGCGAAGCTGAGTGCTCCAGCGGCCTGATCCTCCCGCCATGCTGAGTTGCGCATGGCCTGTCATCAATTCTGGAAAGATCCATAGATCACTGATAGCCGAAGGAGCGCACCCGCGCTTCATCGTCGGCCCAGCCCGAGCGGACCTTGACCCAGAGCTCGAGGAAGACCTTGGCGTCCAGTGCTTTTTCCAGTTCCACGCGCGTCTCGGTGCCGATGCGCTTGATGCGCTCGCCCTTGTCGCCGATCACCATCGCCTTGTGCGAATCGCGCTCGACCACAATCGTGGCGGCAATCTTGAGCAGGCGCTTTTGCTTGCCGCGCCCGGGCTCTTCCTCGAACTTGTCGATCATCACGGCCGAGGTGTAGGGCAGTTCGTCGCCGGTCAGGCGAAACAGTTTTTCGCGCACGGTCTCGCCGGCCAGAAATTTTTCGCTGCGGTCGGTCAGCTCGTCCTGCGCGTACCACCAGGCCTGCAGCGGCAAAAAGGGTTCGCAGATTCCGAGCAGGCGCTCGACGTCCTTGCTGTTCTTGGCCGACATCGGGACAAATTCGGCAAAACCGCGGCGCTGCTGCATGCCCTGCAGCCAGGGCGCAAGTTCGGTGCGCTCCCGGACCTGGTCGAGCTTGTTGGCCACCAGCACGACCGGAATGCCCTTGCCCAGAATCTCGAGCACCTTGGCATCGGCCTGGTTGAAGGTGCCGGCCTCGACCACAAACAGGATCAGGTCGACCTCGCCGACCGCGCCGAGCACGGTCTTGTTGAGGGAGCGATTGAGCGCGTTGTTGTGGCGCGTCTGAAAGCCCGGCGTGTCGACAAACACGAACTGCGTGTTGCCCACCGTATGCATGCCGGTGATGCGGTGGCGCGTGGTCTGGGCCTTGCGCGAGGTGATGCTGATCTTCTGACCGACCAGCGCGTTGAGCAGCGTCGACTTGCCGACGTTGGGCTTGCCGACGATGGCGATCAGGCCGCAGCGCTGTACTGCCGCCGTGCCGTCGACTGCCGCCGTGCCGTCGACTGCCGCCGTGCCGTCGACCGCCGCCGTGCTGTCGGTCGCTGCCGTCGTGCTGTCGCTCGCTGCGGTCGTCATGTTTTTACCCTGTCCCTGATGGTTTGCAGCATGGCGCTGGCGGCCGCCTGTTCGCCGGCCCGGCGCGAAGCGCCGATGCCGCGCTCGGCAAAATTGAGCTCGATGATTTCGCACTCGACGTCGAAGGTCTGCTTGTGCGCCGCCCCCAGCGTCCCGACCACGCGGTACAGCGGCAGGCCCATTTTGCGCGCCTGCAGCCATTCCTGCAGTTCGGTCTTGGGGTCCTTGCCGATGGCCTGCATCTCGGGATTGATTTCGACCGCCTGGAACAGTCGCTGGACCAGGCTTTGCGCGGCCGCGAAACCGGCATCGATATAGACCGCGCCAATCACGGCCTCCAGCGCATCGGCCAGGATGGACGGTCTTTTTTGCCCGCCCGAGCGCGCCTCGCCCTCGCCCAGGCGGATGACGTCGGGCAAGCCCAGATCGACCGCCAGGCGGTGCAGGGTATCCTGCTTGACCAGGTTGGCGCGCACGCGCGAGAGGTCACCCTCGGGCAGCGAACTCAGGCGCTCGAAAAGCAGATCGGCCACCGCCAGGTTCAGAACCGAATCGCCGAGGAACTCGAGCCGCTCGTTGTGATCGATCGAAAAACTGCGGTGGGTCAGGGCCCGGATCAGAAGATGGGCGTTCGAGAACGTGTGCTGCAAGCGGACTTGCAAGGCGGTCAGACCCTCATTCACGCGCCCATTCCTCGCTGGCCTGAATTATTTGACGCTTCCGGCGTACTTGAGCGTCAGGAAAGCCGGGCCGACCAGATGGATCTCGCGCTGGTAGGCGAAATTGACGACGATCCGGTCGCCCTCCTTGGTGACCTCGACGTCCTTGCCGGTGATGGAGGTGATGTTGTCCACCGCGGCGGCCTTGTCGAAGATGCTTCGCACTTCGGCCACCGACGAGCCCTCCCTGGCCTTCTTGGCGGCCTTGGACACGGCCTGGAACTCCATCGCGGTGGGCAGGATCTGCGCGCCAATCACGCCGGTCACGGCGAGCAGCCCGCCGATCACCAAGAGCCCCAAAAACGACAGGCCCCGTTGCCTGGATCTGTACAGAATCGTCATATATCCCCCAAATCAGTCGAATGCGCCGATGCGCTTGAGGCTGCTGAAGTTCATCCAGACAAAAAACGCCTTGCCGACGATATTCTTGTCGGGCACGAAGCCCCAGTAGCGGGAATCGAGCGAATTGTCGCGGTTGTCACCCATCATGAAATAGTGACCCTCGGGCACTTTGCACACCACGCCCTCAATACTATAGCGACAGTTCTGCTTGAAGACAAAGTCGTCCGCGCCGGGCACGAAGGCAGGACGGTCGTCATCGTTGAGCAGGCGGTGCGTGTGCTCGCCCAGGACCTCCTGAAACTGCTTGAAATAGCGCATCACGTCCTCGTCGAAATACTCAGGGACGGCCGCCGTCTCGATCACCTTGCCATTGATCGTCAGACGCTTGTTGAGGTAGGCCACCTCATCGCCCGGCAGGCCGACGACGCGCTTGATGTAGTCCAGGCTGGGCTTGGGCGGATAGCGGAACACCATCACATCGCCGCGCTGCGGCGCGCTGCCCGCGGTGATCTTGGTATTGATCACCGGCAGACGCAGGCCGTAGTGGAACTTGTTGACCAGGATGAGGTCTCCCACCTGCAAGGTCGGGATCATCGAACCCGACGGGATCTTGAACGGCTCGAACAGGAAGGAGCGCAGAAAGAAGACCGCGATGATCACCGGAAACAGGCCGGCGGTCCAGTCCAGCCACCAGGGCTGCGCCAGGATCTTCGCCTTGGCCTCGGCGATGTTGTCATCGACCTGGCTGATGCCGATCTTGTCGAGTTCCTGGCGGCGCTGCAGGGTCTGCGACTCCAGCAGCGCGCCGGCCTTCTGACGCTGCGGCAGGAAATAAAAACGCTCAAACAGCCAGTAAATGCCGGTTACAACAGTTGCCAAAAACAACAGCAGCGCGAAGTTGCCCTCGACCATGCCGAAGTACCAGGCGCCGATGTAGCCGACGAAGGCGGCCAGGACAAGCGAGGTCAGCGCCTGCATCAATCTTCCACCTGCAAAATTGCCAGGAATGCCTCTTGCGGCACCTCGACCGAACCGATCTGCTTCATGCGTTTCTTGCCTTGTTTCTGCTTGTCCAGTAGCTTGCGCTTGCGCGAAATATCGCCGCCGTAGCACTTGGCGATGACGTTCTTGCGCAGTGCCTTGATTGTCTCACGCGCGATGATGTTGGCGCCGATGGCCGCCTGGATCGCGACGTCGTACATCTGGCGCGAGATGATCTCGCGCATCTTGGCGACCACCGCGCGTCCGCGGTACTGCGACTGCGAACGGTGCACGATCATCGACAGGGCGTCGACCTTGTCGCCATTGAGCAGGATATCGACCTTCACGACGTCGGCGGTGCGGTATTCCTTGAACTCGTAGTCCATCGAGGCATAACCGCGCGAGACCGACTTGAGCTTGTCGAAGAAGTCCATCACGATCTCAGCCAGCGGCATCTCGTAGGTCAGCATCACCTGGCGGCCATGGTAGGCCATGTTCATCTGCACGCCGCGCTTCTGGTTGGCCAGCGTCATGACGGCGCCGACATAGTCCTGCGGCATGTACAGGTGGACCGTGACGATCGGCTCGCGCACTTCGTCCAGGCGCCCCTGATCGGGCATCTTGGACGGGTTCTCGACCATCCTCACGGTGCCGTCGACCTGCACCACCTGGTACTCGACGCTGGGCGCCGTGGTGATCAGGTCCTGGTCAAACTCGCGCTCCAGGCGCTCCTGCACGATCTCCATGTGCAGCAGGCCCAGAAAACCGCAGCGAAATCCAAAGCCCAGCGCCTGCGACACCTCGGGCACGTAGTGCAGCGACGAGTCGTTGAGCTTGAGCTTCTCCAGGCTGTCGCGCAGACCTTCGTACTGGTTGGCCTCGGTCGGGTACAGGCCGGCAAAAACCTGCGGCTGGATTTCCTTGAATCCGGGCAAGGGCTCGGTCGCCGTGAAGCTGGCGCCGCCGGTGCCAGCCCGGATCAGCGTGATGGTGTCGCCGACCTTGGCGGCCTGCAGTTCGCGAATGCCGGCGATGACGTAGCCGACCTCGCCGGCCTCGAGCGCCTCGCGCGACTCGTTGGCGGGCGTGAACACGCCCAGGCCATCGGCGTTGTAGACCGCCTCGGTCGCCATCAGCTTGATGCGCTCGCCCTTGGCCAGGCGCCCGTCGACGATGCGCACCAGCATCACGACACCGACGTAGGTGTCGAACCAGCTGTCGACGATCATGGCGCGCAGCGGCCCCTCGGGATTGCCGCGGGGCGCAGGAATCCTGGCGATCACCGCCTCGAGGATGTCCTCGATGCCCATGCCGGTCTTGGCCGAGCAGGCGATGGCATGCGTGGCATCGATGCCGATGACGTCTTCGATTTCGATCCTGGCGTTCTCGGGATCGGCGTTGGGCAAATCCATCTTGTTGAGCACCGGCACCACCTCGACACCGAGCTCGAGCGCCGTGTAGCAGTTGGCCACCGTCTGCGCCTCCACGCCCTGGCTGGCATCGACCACCAGCAAGGCGCCTTCGCAGGCCGAGAGCGAACGGCTCACTTCATACGAGAAGTCGACATGCCCCGGCGTATCGATCAGATTGAGGTTGTAGACCTGGCCATCGAGGGCCGTGTATTTCAGCGCCGCGGTCTGCGCCTTGATGGTTATCCCACGCTCTTTTTCGATGTCCATCGAGTCCAGCACCTGCGCCTGCATCTCCCTGTCCTGCAATCCGCCGCAACGTTGAATCAAGCGATCCGCCAGAGTGGATTTGCCGTGATCGATGTGCGCAATGATTGAAAAATTTCTGATGTGATTCATCAACGAGAACACTTAAGTGATTGAATTAGAACGGCGATGGCCAAGAAAAAAGGGCGCGTCGAGTTTTGACGCGCCCTGAACCAACAATCATTGGCAACTGCGAAGGTTGGAACTTCATTGTAGGCAAAAAGCCGCAAAGGTACAGCCCCAACCAGGGCGATCGAAAGTCGTTGCAACCCCGCAACAGGAATTTTATACACAGCTTATTAACAATTTTGGTTAACCACTGCCTGAACAACTTGTGGGTGAACTGTGGACCGCCTGTGAATCCCTCAAATTCATCCCGTATTGTGGACTGCAGCGATATTGATATGCCTGGAATCAATGATGACTCGACCCCATTCTAACCAAAACAGCGACTATTTCCTCATAAAAGTTAGTACCCACCCACATCAAGGATTAAAACAGACAGGAAAAAATATTTTTTCGCCTGTCTGTTTGCGGCCAATACCAGAGCCTGGCCCAAGGTTTATCGGGTCGGCCGGATCACGGCGTACTGGGCCCACTCGCCCCGCCGGAACAGCACATTGACGGCCTTGCTCTTGTCGAGCTTGGCCACTGCGCTCTCAAACTCCTTGACGCTCGACACCTCCATGTTGCCGATCTGCACGATGACATCGCCCTCGCGCAGGCCGGCGCGCGCCGCCGCATCGGACGCGGCATCGACCTTGACGCCGCCCTTGACCTTGAGTTCTTTCTTCGTGGCATCGGTCAGCTCGCTGACCGACAGACCGAGCGCCTGTGCGGCGGCATTCGAAGGCTTCACCTTCTCTTCTTTCTCAGACGTTTTCTTCGCCGGCTTGTCGGCGTCGATCTCGGCGACGGTGACGGCCAGTTCCTTGCTGCCGCCACGGCGGAACACGGTCAGCGAACTGCGGGTTCCGGGCTTGGTGCCGCCGACCATGCGCGGCAGGTCGCTGGACTTCTCGACCGCCTTGCCGTCAAACCGGGTGATGATGTCGCCGGGTTCGAGCCCCGCCTTTTCAGCCGGCGAACCGGCCTCGACGACGCGCACCAGAGCCCCTTGCGCCTTGCCCAGCCCAATCGATTCGGCCACTTCCTTGCTGACCTGGTCGATCTGGACGCCGATGCGCCCGCGCGAGACGCGACCGGTCGCGCGCAACTGCTCGCTGACCCGGACCGCCTCGTCCATCGGGATCGCAAAAGAGATCCCCATCGAGCCGCCCGAGCGCGAATAGATCTGGCTGTTGACGCCGACCACTTCACCGCGCATGTTGATCAAGGGGCCGCCCGAATTGCCAGGGTTGATGGCGACGTCGGTCTGGATGAAAGGCAGGTAGTCTCCGGTGTCGCGCTGCTTGGCGCTGACAATGCCCGCCGTGACCGTGTTTTCCAGGCCAAATGGAGAGCCGATCGCCATCACCCACTCACCCACCTTGAGGCGGTTCACATCGCCGACCTTGACCGCCGGCAGGCCGCCGGCCTCGATCTTGACCAGCGCGATATCGCTGCGCTTGTCGGCGCCGATGATCTTGGCCTTGAATTCACGCTTGTCGGTCAGCGTGACCAGCACCTCGTCGGCGCCTTCGACGACGTGCGCGTTGGTCATGATCAGGCCATCGGCGCTCAGCACAAAGCCGGAGCCGACACCGCGCGGCTGCTCTTCTTCGGGCTGCGGGCGCCTGGGGTGCGGCGACTGGCGCGGCAGGTTGGGCATCGGCAAACCAAAGCGCCGGAAGAATTCAAACATCTCTTCCTGTCCGGCGCCGTCGGGCAAATTCCTTGCAGTTACTTTTTCCAGAGTCCGGATATTCACCACGGAAGGGCCGACCTGTTCGACCAGATCGGTAAAGTCCGGCAAAGTCCGGGTTTGTGCCAGCGCCGGCGTGAGCCACGCCGGTCCGACCGACAACATGAGCGTCAGGGAACCTGAAAGAAACCAGGAACGCACTTTATTCCAACCGATTTGAACCATCATCGACCTTTCTCCAAAAAAAAGACAAACTGACAAGCTCCAGCAGATGGGGCCTCATCTGTTTCGCTCAAGACCCTGGGCAAACGCAAGCAGCGCCTGCGGCGGCACCTCGCCGACCGCGGTCAGCCACCAATCCCCGATGCGCCGCGTCAGGGTGTGCGTGGCGCCCATCGCGTAGCTCGCGCTTTGCCCATGACGGCGTGGATCGAAGAGCTCGATAAAGAGCGAAACCGACGCCAGCCCGTCCGAAAAAATCCATTGCAGAGTGGGCGCCTGACGCGCCGCCCCGCTGGCGGCCATGGTCCGCTTCTGGCAGCTCTGGGGCTTGAAACCCGGCACATCGGTCTTGAGAACCCAGCCCTCGACCGCCGCAACCGCCTTGACCAGCTCGGGCCTGGCCAGCTGATAGCCTTCGGTCCTGCCCATCATCCGGGTCAGCTCGGTCATGCTGACCGGGGCGTCCAGCCGCAATTCGGAGAACGCCGCCTGCTCCAGCACCTGCCCGGCGCCGTCCAGCGTCTGCAGCTTGACCACCAGGCCGGTGCTTTTCTCGGACCAGACCTGGTAGCCAAAACGCAGATTGTCCTTTGGCTGAAGCTGCAGGATATCGGCCTCCAGCCCGGCCACGCGTCCGGTGCCCGCAGCCTTCAACTGGTAAAAGCGGGCAATCGAAGCCTCACCGGCTTGAAGAAAATTGGGGAACAAGGCCAGTGACTCGCGCTTTTCCGCCACCACAAGCCGCGCATCGGGCAGGAAGGTCAAGACCTGGTCGTTATGCCTGAAGGTGGAGCGCGGCGCCCCGGTCAGCGATTCAACCCGCTCGACCTGCTGCACACCGTCGCAGACGTGCCAGATGCGGGCGCTCGAGAGGTTGGCGCCCGCCGTGACAACAAAAGTGCCGACATAGGCACGCCGACGCGACGCCTCCTGCATGCGCGCCAGCCATTCATTGACGCCGCGCTCGGCCGCCCTCGCCTCGGGCGCCGCCACCGTCATCGGCGCCGAGCCGGTCTGCGCGGCAACCGACGTCCAGCAGGGCAGCAACAGGCAGGCCGCGGCGCCGCGCAGCACGGCCCTGCCGACGAGCGCGGCCCGGGTTGTCACCGGCTCGATCCTTCAAAGGTGGCGTTGCGCAAAAAACCGGCCGACATCTGAAGCGCCGATGCGCCACCCGACTGCCGGTGCGCCGCCAGCAGGGCGTCGAGTTGGGGGTCGCGCAGCATGACCTGCTGCGCAACCCCCGGATCGACCGGGCCGCCCACCAGCTGCCAGGCCGTCACCGCCGCCAGCGCGAGGGACGCCAAGCCGGCGAACAACTTCCAGCGCGCTCGCGCGTCATTGGCGCCACGAGCGCTTCGCCCGTCAGGGCCGGGCCGCGCCGCAAGCTCGCGCCCCGGCCTCAGTCCGGCCGCGCGTACTTGAGCAGTCAGCGCCACCTCCTGCCGCAGCCCCAGCGTGACGCGCTGCAGGAACGCGGCCTCGCGCGGCCGCACGATCGACTCGCCCGAGCGCAGCACGTCACCCACCAGGTGATAGGCCTGCCATGTCAGGCGCGCGTCCTCGTCATGTTCGAGCCACGCCACGGTGCTGGCGAATTCCTCACCCCGCAGTCGCCCGTCCACCAGGGCCGACAGCAGCAGTGCCTTGCTTTGCGTTTCCTGCGTCATGTCTCTCACTCCTGCGTCCTTCGTCCCGAGCCGCCTACCAGCGCTTGCCGGTCTGCTTTTCCAGCATCGGCTTCACTTTTGCGGAGATCGCCTCGCGTGCGCGAAAAATCCGCGATCGAACGGTGCCGATCGGGCAATCCATCGCTTCGGCAATCTCTTCATAGCTCAATCCTTCAATCTCCCGCAAGGTGAGCGCCTGGCCCAGGTCCTGCGGCAACGCGGCCAGCGCCGCATTGACGGCCTCGCCAATTTCCTTGGCAGCCAGCAGGGACTCGGGCGTTTCATCGGTAGTTGGTTCATTCCCGGTCCAAAAAGTTTCATCGCCGTCATCCATGGCGTTCAGCGTGTGCTCGGGAACCACCGGGTCGCGCTTGAGCTCGAGCAGGAACTGCTTGGCGGTATTGACCGCAATGCGGTAGAGCCAGGTGTAGAACTGGGCGTCGCCGCGGTACTGAGGCAGCGCCCGGTAGGCGCGAATGAATGTCTCCTGCGCGATGTCCTCGACCAGATCGACATCGCGCACCATGCGGCCTATGAGGCGCTGAATCCGGCGCTGGTACTTGATGACCAGCAGCTCGAACGCGCGCTGGTCCCCGGCAACGGTGCGCTCGACCAGCATGCCATCGCTGCTGTCGGCGTGCGGCGCTTGCGGCCGCACCACGGACCCGCCCTTGTCAGTGTTCAAGTTCTCACCCGCGCCGCAGGGTCGTCTGAATTCGCCCGGGCCGCGAGGTCGGCGCCGAGGCCCGAAAAAACCGCCCGGCGCAGCGCATTCCACGCGCCCGGCTCGCGTCTGCGTTCCAGCCAAAGCCAGCTGGCTCGTCCATTCCCGGCGTGCAGGCAAAGCAAAAGGCAGTACTGCAGGTCAATGTGAGCGCTGATCCGCCCGCGCGCCTGCGTCGCCGCCAGGTTCAGGCTCCAGCCCTGTCCGTCCCACTGCAGACTGCCACGCGGCGAGTCCCGCCAGCCTTGAAAAGCCGCCAGCCCCGTGGCCAGATAGAGGATCGCAAAGAGCCCCTGGCGCCATGCCGCGGGCTCGCTCTGATGGCGCCAGAGCAGGCCCGCCAGCAAGCCTGCGAGTCCGATCGAGGCCAGCAGGCCGGCGTGGAAAAAGGAACGCCCCACCGGGTAAGAAACCGCTGGGGCGTTATGCATGCTGGACCCGGACGGATCGTGAATGGCGGATCAGTGCTGAAGCAACTTCAGGATGCGCGCTTGAAGACAAGCGATCCATTGGTGCCACCAAAGCCGAAGTTGTTCTTCAGCGCCACGTCGATCTTCATATCGCGCGCCGTATTGGCGCAATAGTCCAGGTCGCACTCCGGATCCTGATTGAAGATGTTGATGGTCGGCGGGCTCTTCTGGTGGTAGAGCGCCAGCACGGTGAAGACCGACTCGATGCCGCCCGCGCCGCCCAGCAAATGCCCGGTCATCGACTTGGTGGAGTTGACCACCAGTTTGCCCGCATGATCGCCCAGGGCAGCCTTGATGGCGTTCGATTCGTTCAGGTCACCGAGCGGCGTCGAGGTGCCGTGCGCGTTCAGGTAATCGATCTGGTCGGCGTTGACGCCGGCATTGCGCATGGCAGCCAGCATGGCGCGCCGCGGCCCGTCCAGATTGGGCGCGGTCATATGCCCGGCATCCGCGCTCATGCCAAAGCCCGCGAGTTCGGCATAGATCCTGGCGCCGCGCGCCTTGGCGTGCTCCAGTTCTTCGAGCACCATCACGCCGGCGCCCTCGCCCAGCACGAAACCGTCGCGATCCCGGTCCCAGGGGCGCGACGCGGTCTGCGGATCATCGTTGCGCGTGCTCAGCGCGCGCATGGCCGCAAAGCCGCCCACGCCCAAAGGCGACACGGTGGCCTCGGAACCGCCCGCCAGCATGACATCGGCGTCGCCGTATTCAATCATGCGGCCGGCCTCGCCAATGCAGTGCAGGCCGGTCGTGCAGGCCGACACAATGGCAATGTTGGGACCCTTGAAACCGAAGCGGATGGCGACCTGACCGGCCAGCATGTTGACAATGGTGGCCGGCACAAAGTAGGGTGAAATACGACGCGCGCCGCGTTGCAGGAAATCGGCGTGCACGTTTTCGATCATCGGCAAGCCACCAATACCGGAACCCATCAAACAACCGATGCGGGTGGCAAACTCGTCCGTCAGCGCCTCGAGCGTTGGCAGATTGGCGTCGGCCACCGCCTGGCTGGCCGCAGCGACGCCGAAATGGATGAAGGTGTCCATCGTGCGCGCTTCTTTCGTGCCGATGTAGGCATCGAGCTGAAAGTCCTTCACCTCGCCTGCGATCCTGCAGGAGAAGCTCGATGCGTCAAACTTGGTGATCGGGCCGATGCCGGACTTGCCGGCCAGCACATTGGCCCAAGCATCCGCCACCGTGTTGCCCACGGGACTGACGCAACCCAAACCTGTGACTACAACGCGACGACGGGACATGAAACTGAGTTACGCCTTCTTGTGCGTATTGGCGTAATCGATCGCGTTCTGCACCGTCGTGATCTTCTCCGCGTCCTCGTCCGGAATCTCGATTCCGAACTCGTCTTCGAGCGCCATGACCAGTTCCACCGTGTCGAGCGAGTCCGCGCCCAGATCGGCCACAAAGGCTTTCTCGCTGGTCACTTGTGACTCTTCAACGCCGAGTTGCTCGGCAATAATTTTCTTGACGCGTGCTTCGATATCGCTCATGGGTTCCCTCAAAGGGTAGTAAATGGATCCGCGATTTTAGCCGTGCTTCGGACTGACTCTCCAAAACCGGCTGCCGAGCGGACAAAACGGCTTACATCAGCATGCCGCCATTGACATGCAACTCCTGCCCCGTCACATAGCCGGCCTGCGGCGAAGCCAGATAAGCCACCGCGTGGGCGATGTCCGAGGGCTTGCCAAAAGATCCGAGCGGGATCTGGCTGAACAAGGCCTTTTTCTGTTCCTGCGGCAGGTTCGCCGTCATGTCGGTTTGAATGAATCCGGGCGCGACGCAGTTGACCGTGATATTGCGCGAACCGAGCTCGCGCGCCAGGGCGCGCGTCATGCCGGCCACCCCGGCCTTGGCCGCGGCATAGTTCGCCTGCCCCGCATTGCCCAGGGCCCCGACCACCGATGTGATGCTGATGATGCGTCCATAGCGCTGCTTCATCATGCAGCGCATCACGGCGCGACTCATGCGAAAGACGGCCTTGAGGTCGGTGTCGAGCACGGCGTCCCACTCTTCGTCCTTCATCCGCATCGCCAGGTTGTCGCGCGTGATGCCGGCATTGTTGACCAGCACCTGCAGGCCGCCGTAGTCCTTGACGATGCTGCCGATCAACGCCTCCGCCGCCAGCGCATCATTGACATTCAGGAGCGCGCCGCGGCAGCCAGGAAAGGCCGCCAGCGCTTGCCCGACTTTTGCCGCGCCTTCCTCGCTGGTGGCGGTGCCCACCACCCTGAGCCCGCGCCCAGCCAGTTCCAGCGCGATCGCCGCGCCAATGCCGCGCGACGCTCCGGTGACCAGCGCCACCTGACCTTCGAATTTGACCTCATCCATTTAATGCCTCCAGCACATCAGCAAGCGAGGCCGGGTCCAGCACGGACAGCCCGCTCATTTCCGGGTCAATGCGCTTGACCAGTCCGGCCAGCACCTTGCCAGGCCCGCATTCGACCACAACCGCCAGACCGCGCGCCTTGAGCGCCTGGATGCACTCGACCCAGCGCACCGGACCGAAGGCCTGGCGGTACAGGGCGTCCCGAATCCGATCGGCACTGACCTCGACCGCAACGTCCACATTGTTCACCAGCGCCAGCGTCGGCGCCGCCAGTTCCAGCGTCTGCAGCCTGGCGCGAAGCTTCTCGGCCGCCGGTTTCATCAAGCTCGAATGAAAGGGGGCCGACACCGGCAGTGGCAGGGCGCGCTTGGCGCCGGCCGCCTTCATGGCAATGCAGGCCTGCTCGACGGCAGCCTTGCTGCCGGCAATCACGGTTTGCATGGGATCGTTGAAGTTGACGGCCTCCACCACCTCGGCTGCCCCCTGGCCGAACTGCGCGCTGACCTCGGCGCAGACGGCCACCACCCTGTCCGCCTCCAGGCCCAGAATGGCGGCCATCGCGCCCACGCCCACAGGAACCGCTTCCTGCATCGCCTGCGCGCGCAGACGCACCAGCGGGGCGGCCTGGCTCAGCGTCAGGACGCCGGCGGCCACCAGGGCCGAATACTCGCCCAGCGAGTGCCCGGCCAGCGCGCTCGGCGCGACGCCGGTCTCGGCCATCCAGACCCGGTATGCGGCCAGGGCCGCCACCAGCATCACCGGCTGGGTATTGGTGGTCAGGGCCAGCTCTTCCCTGGGGCCGTCGTGGATGAGCTTGCCGATGTCCTGACCCAGCGCATCGGAGGCCTCCTGCAGCACTTCGAGCACCAGCGGATGATCGCCCCACGCATCGAGCATGCCCACCGACTGCGAGCCCTGCCCGGGAAAAACAAAAGCAAAAGGTTTCATGCTGCCTTCACGCGTTTCAGATCACAGTTGCAACAGGACGGCGCCCCAGGTAAATCCGCCGCCCACGCCTTCGAGCATCAGCAACTGGCCGGGCTTGGCCCTGCCGCTGCGGATCGCCGTATCCAGCGCCAGCGGAATCGATGCGGCCGAGGTGTTGCCATGCTGGTCAACCGTGACGATGACCTTGTCCATCGGAATCCCCAGCTTGCTCGCGGCGCTGTGCATGATGCGCAGATTGGCCTGGTGCGGAATCAGCCAGTCGATCTCGCAGGCCAGCTTGCCGGCCTTGGCCAGGGTGGCGCGGGCGGCTGCGTCGAGCACGCCCACGGCGAGCTTGAAGACGGCCCGCCCGTCCATCCGCAGCAGCGGATCACCGAGCGCCTTGCCGCCCGACAGTTGGCCCGGCACGCACAGGATGGCCGCGTGCTTGCCGTCCGCATGCAGATCGCTGGCGAGAATCCCGGGCTGGTCGGAGGCCTCCAGCACCACGGCACCGGCGCCGTCCCCGAACAGGACACAGGTTCCCCGGTCCTTGAAGTCCAGAAGGCGCGAGAAAACTTCGGCGCCAACCACCAGCGCGCGTTTCGCGGCGCCGGTCTTGATCATTGCGTCGGCAACCGTCAGGGCGTAGATGAAACCGCTGCAGACGGCCTGCACGTCGAAGGCCGCGCAGCCATGGGCGCCGAGCTTGTTCTGCAGGATGCAGGCGGTCGAGGGAAACACCATGTCGGGCGTCGAGGTGGCGACAATGATCAGGTCGATGTCCCTGGGCAGAACGCCGGCCGCCTGCAACGCCAGCCGCGCCGCCTCCAGAGCGAGGTCGCTGCTGCAGACATCGGCTGCAGCGAAATGGCGCGCCCGGATGCCCGTGCGTTCGACGATCCAGGCGTCCGAGGTGGCGACCCCGTTGCCGGCCAGTTCAGCGACCAGGTCGGAATTGCTCAGTCGCCGCGGCGGCAGGTAACTGCCGCTGCCGATGATGCGCGAATAGGCCTTCATGAATCAGTCAAGGTCCGCCGCAAGCGCTGGCGCGGCCGGTGAAGCGGCAACGATCAGCGGTCGAACATGCGCGATTCTGACCTGGACACGGTCGAGCAGCTTGTGTCTGGCCGCGTCGCAGGCGCGCGCCAGGGCGTACTCAAACGCCACCGCATCGGCCGAGCCATGGCTCTTGAAAACCAGGCCGCGCAGGCCCAGCAGGGCGCCACCGTTGTAGCGCCGGTGATCCATGCGCTTTTTCAGCGCGGCGATGACCGGGTAGGACAGCAGCGCCGCCATCTTGGTAAGGAGATTGCGCGAGAATTCCATTTTCAGAAAATCAACAATCATGGTCGCCAGCCCTTCGCTGGCTTTGAGGGCGACGTTTCCGACAAAGCCGTCGCAGACGACGATGTCCGCCGTACCCTTGAAAATATCGTTGCCCTCGACGTTGCCATAAAAGTTGAAGTCGCCGGCCTTGGAGCCGGCGCGCAGCAGTTCGCCGGCCTGCCGGATGACCTCATTGCCCTTGATCGCTTCTTCGCCGATGTTGAGCAAGCCGACCGTGGGATTGTCGATGTCGCTCAAGACAGACACCAGCGCCGAGCCCATGATCGCAAACTGCAGCAGATGCTCGGCCGAGCAGTCCACATTGGCGCCCATGTCGAGCACCGTGGTGGCCCGGCCCTTTGCATTTGGAATCTGCCCGGCGATGGCCGGCCGGTCAATGCCGTCCAGGGTCTTGAGAAGATAACGCGAGATCGCCATCAGGGCCGCCGTATTGCCGGCCGACACGGCGGCCTGCGCCGCGCCGTCCTTGACTTGCTGGATCGCCACGCGCATCGACGAATCCTTCTTGCGCCGCAGCGCCACTTCGAGGGAATCGTCCATGCCAACGACCTCGCTGGCGTCCACGGTTTTGGCCCGCTCATGCGAAAAGCCGCTCCAGCTGCCGGGCAGCCCGACCAGGATCAGTCGCGCATCGGGGTGTTTGTCGAGAAAATTGCGGCAGGCGGGCAGCGTCACGACCAGACCGTGATCGCCTCCCATGCAGTCGACAGCGATGGTGATCATGGAAAATCAGTGCGGCCAGGCAAGACCTGAGCGGTTACCGGATGACATAAAAGACAAGGCCCGACGCTACTGACACGGTAGCCTCGGGCCCTTGTTTTATGAGGAAATCAGGCTTCTGACTTCGTCTTGATGACTTTGCGGCCGCGATAAAAGCCGGTCGGGCTGATGTGGTGGCGCAAATGGGTTTCGCCCGTGGTGGCCTCGACCGCAATGCCCGGCACGACCAGCGCATTGTGGGACCGATGCATACCGCGTTTGGACGGTGACTTTTTGTTCTGTTGGACGGCCATGATCCGCTCCTTCTTGTGTGTGCTGCGATGCCAGCAGCAGCCAGGGGTGGTTAAAACGCGGCTACTCGTCTCCGCGCGAAACCTGTGATTATAAGGCAACTCGGGGCCTTATCGTGAAAGAACGCCGTCATTGCGAACAAAGTGAAGCAATCCAAGACCCCATGGATTGCGGATTGCATGGATTGCCGCGCTGCGCTCGCAATGACGGGAAGAAAGACGCAATGACGGGAGGAAAGACGCAATGACGATACGCTTTCATGTCCGGGGGTGACTTCGATGGCATGACGGTTAGTCCGCCGCGCCCTTTTTCAGCTGCGCCAGCACCGAAAAGGGCTTGCGTTTCTGGTCCAGGGCGGCGTCAAAGCCGGGGTCGGCCACCGCCAGTTTGACCGGCACCGGGCAGCTGTCGTGCCGGGCGATCAGCGGCAAGGCCATGAGGACCTCGTCCTCGATCAGTTCGGGCAGGCTGAACTCAGCGCCCAGAACCAGCACATCCTCCTGCGCCTCGGCGTCCTGCGCTTCGGCCTCTTCTTCACTGCCGACAAAGCGATAGGACCGGTCGAACACGATCGGGATGTCCGCCGGGGTCAGGCAGCGTTGACAGGTCAGCGGCAGGCTGACCTCGACTTTCAGGTGCAGCCAGACCTGCCCGGCACCGCCCGCCTCGTTGCGCACTTCGCCGCGGGCCGACCAGTTCAGCGCATGGTCGACTCCCAGTCCTTGGGTCTCCAGCACAAGGCGCGGGTAGGCCGAGAGCGGATTTTGCCCGGCGATGGCGCCGCCGGACAGCGCAAAGGCCGCGACATCGAGATGTTTGGGGGGACTGCCTTGTTTCATGGCCGCAGTGTAAGAGAATCACGCCATGCCTCAAACCGCTGACCGAAAACTCATCCTGGGCTCGACCTCGCCCTATCGCCGTGACCTGCTGGCGCGCTTGCGCATCCCCTTTGAGCTTGCCGCACCCGACGTGGACGAGACGCCGCATGCGGCCGAAGTTCCAGCCGAACTGGCATGCCGACTGGCGATGGCCAAGGCGCGCGCCGTGGCCGCGCAGTTTCCGGAATGCGTCGTGATCGGCTCCGACCAGGTCGCAGACCTGGACGGTCAGGCGCTCGGAAAGCCGGGCAACCACGACCGCGCCACGGCACAGCTGCGGCAAATGCGAGGCAGGACCGTGATTTTTCAGACCGCGGTCGCGGTCGTCTGCCAGTCCAGCGGCTTTGCGGAGCTGGCACTGGCACCGGTCAAGGTCAGGTTTCGCGACCTCAGCGACGCGGAAATCGAAACCTATCTCGTGGCCGAGGCGCCCTACGATTGCGCCGGCAGCGCCAAGAGCGAAGGCCTTGGCATCGCGCTGCTGGAATCGATCGAGAATGACGACCCGACGGCTCTGGTCGGGCTGCCGCTGATTCGCACTTGCCGAATGATCCGCGCCGCCGGCGTCAAGGTGCTATGAGCTCGCGCACCGAGCCGGACGGACCGGCCGCGACCCCGCGCGGACGCCTCTACCTGGTCCCGTCCCCGCTCGATTTTGGCTGCAGCCAGGAGGTTGACCTGCAGCAAACCATGCCGCTGGCCACCCTGAAGGTGGCTGCCAGGCTTCACCACTGGGTCAGCGAGAACGCCAGATCAACCCGCGCCTTCCTCAAGCGCGTCAATGAAATCACCCCGCTGGAGAGCGCGCTGCAGGCGCTGCAGATCGAGGAACTGCCGCGCCAGGTCCACAAGAAAGGCGATCACAGCGGAAATTTCGACGCCCGCCACCTGCTCGCGCCGGCCTTGGCGGGGCACGATACGGGCCTGGTCAGCGAAGCCGGCATGCCGGCCGTGGCCGACCCCGGCTCATCGGTGGTGCGCGCCGCGCACGATCTGGGCATCGAGGTGATCCCGCTCAGCGGTCCGATCTCGCTGATGCTCGCGCTCGCCGCCAGCGGGCTCAACGGCCAGAATTTCGCTTTTGTCGGCTACCTGCCGCAAGATCCCGCCGAGCGCGGCCAGCGGGTGCGGGAACTCGAATCGGTCGCGCTGAAAACGGGACAGACCCAGCTCTTCATCGAAACGCCCTATCGCAACGCCGCCATGCTGCAGACCCTGCTGCAGACGCTGCAGACCAACACCCGCCTGGCAGTCTGCAGCGGGCTGACCCTGGAGCGCAGCGTCTGTTGCAGCGACAGCGTCAAGAACTGGCGGCGAAGGGCCTCGCCGCTGGACAACTCGACCCCGGCGGTGTTCTCGCTGGGTCGATAGCCTGCCGGCCTGGCTGCGACTCAGCGCAGCGCCGGAATCGACTTGATGGCGTGCACCGCGCCTTCCCCGACAGCGGCGCCGAAGCGCTTGACGAGCCGCTCCGCGACATTTTCGCGGCGCGTGTAGTCAACCAGATCTTCGGCCTTGACCACTTCGCGCGCGACAAAATCAAGGTTGCCGAGCTGATCGGCCAGGCCCAGCTCGATCGCCTGCTGGCCGCTCCAGAACAGGCCGCTGAAGGTGTCCGGCGTCTCCTTGAGCCGATTGCCGCGGCCGGCCTTGACCACGTCGATGAACTGCTTGTGAATCTGGTCGAGCATGGTCTGGGCGAAGGCCCGCTGCCTGTCGGTCTGCGGGCTGAAGGGGTCCAGAAAGCCCTTGTTCTCGCCCGCCGTCATGAGGCGGCGCTCGACCCCGAGCTTGTCCATCAGGCCGGTAAAGCCAAAACCGTCCATCAGCACGCCGATGCTGCCCACGATGCTGGCCTTGTCGACAAAGATCTTGTCCGCGGCCACCGCGATGTAGTAGGCGGCCGATGCGCAGGATTCTTCCACCACCGCGTAGACCGGCTTCTTGTGCTTGGCCTTGAGCCGCTTGATCTCGTCGTTGATGATGCCGGCCTGCACCGGGCTGCCGCCGGGCGAATTGATCAGCAGAACCAGGGCCTGCGAACCCTCGTCCTCCAGCGCACTGCGCATGGCGGCCACGATCAGTTCGGCACTGGCCTCGGCGCCCGAGGCGATTTCGCCCTTGATTTCGACCACCGCGGTATGCGGCGTCGAGTTGTCCCTGCCCGGGCCGTTGTGGCTCATCACAACCCAGCCGGCCAGGACAAGAAACGCAAGCCAGGCCAGGCGCACAAAATTGCGCCAGCGCCGTGCTGCGCGTTGCTCGGTCAGCGCGGCAAAGGCCAGTTTCTCCAGGGTGGCGCGTTCCCAGCCCGGACTCTCGGCAGGGCCGGGCTTGGCCCCGCGGTCGGCGCCAGGGGCTGGGGCGGAGCCCGCGGGCTCGTCAAGGGTGGGTTCATTCATGTCAGGACTCGGGGGGTTTCAGGTTGGGGCCAGTATGCCAGTAGACGATGCCGTCGGCTTCCGATGTCTCGATGCTGATGAGGCCGCCCCGGCACGGGCCGCTGCGGCAGGCACCGGTCTCGGGCTTGTAAGTAGCGCCATGGGTGGCGCACATCAGCCACTGGCCGCTGCTGTCGAAGAAGCGGTTGGGCTGGAAGTCCATCTCCATGTGCACATGGGCGCAACGGTTCAGGTAGGCATAGACCCGGTCCTGGTAACGCACCGCAAAGGCGGCGCAGGCGCGCGCCTCGTACGTCACGTCAAAAGAAACGGCCAGCGCGCTGTTGATCAGGTCGGCTGAACCGCACAAGGCCATGCGCTGCGTCATGCGGCCACCTCGCCGCTCTCAGGCATGGGCCACAAGCCAGTCGTGCAGCTCGCGCACCGAGTGGGCGACAAAGCGGGGCCGCAGGTCATCGAATGCGTCGATCTCGTGGGCGCCGTAGCTGACCGCGACGCTTGGACAGCCGGCATTGAGGGCCATCTGCAGATCATGCGTGGTGTCGCCGATCATCAGGGTGCGCCCGGGACTCACGCCGAACTCGTTCATCAACTCCTGCAGCATGCGGGGATGCGGCTTGCTGGCGGTTTCATCGGCCGTGCGCGAGCCGTCGAAGACACCTTTGAGCTCGGCCGCCTGCAGCGCCTCATCAAGCCCGCGCCGGGTCTTTCCGGTCGCCACGGCCAGCCAGTGCTGGCGCGACTTGAGCTCGGTCAGCATCGCAGAAACCCCGTCAAACAGGCTGACGTCGTCCTTGTGCGCGATGTAGTGATGGCGGTAACGGGCTCCGAGTTCGGGGTAGCGCTCGACCGGCACATCCGGCGCGGCATGGGCCAGGGCCTGCATCAGGCCCAGTCCGATGACATAGGAGGCGTCCCGGTCGCTGGGCACCACGCCGCCGACATCGCGCACCGCGCTCTGGATGCAGCGCGTGATCAGGGCGGTCGAATCAAACAGGGTGCCGTCCCAGTCAAAGGCGATCAAATCATATTGCCGGGATCCCGGATGGTCAGGGCGCAGGGCTTGCAGCATGGGTCACAAAGGCCTCCAGGTCAGTCGGCAGAGGGGCCAGCAGCGCAATTCGTTCGCCGCTGGCAGGATGGTTGAACTGCAGGCGCCAGGCATGCAGAAACATTCGCTTGAGCGCGGGCATCGGTCCACCGCGCAGCAAAGCCTTGTTGAGCTCGAAATCGCCATACTTGTCATCACCCGCAATGGGATGCCCTTCGCTGGCCAGATGAACCCGGATCTGATGCGTGCGCCCGGTCTTGAGCGTCACCTCGAGCAGGCTCATGCCCGCGCCCGCACCCGCGCGCTCGCCCAGGCGCTGCGCCACCTTGACCAGCGTGATCGACGACAGGCCGTCCGGATCATCGCGCGCCACGACCTTGACGCGGCGCTCGCCATCGGGCAGCAGGTACTTGTGCAGCGGCTTGTCCAGCACCTTTTTGTTGGCTGGCCAGCGCCCGGCCACCAGGGCCAGGTAGGTCTTGCCGGTTTCACGCTCGCGGAACTGGTCCTGCAATTGCCTTAAGGCGCTTCTCTTCTTGGCAATCAGCAGGATCCCGCTGGTGTCGCGGTCCAGCCGGTGCACCAGTTCGAGAAATCGCTCAGCCGGTCGGGCCATGCGCAACTGCTCGATGACGCCAAAGCTGACGCCCGATCCGCCATGCACGGCGACCCCCGAGGGCTTGTCGATGGCAAGCAGGTGCTCGTCCTCAAACAGCACGGCAAACTCGCGCGCCGGCGCGCCGCGCGCCACGCTCTCGGCCATCGCCCGGGTCTTTTGCGCCGCGCGATCGGAAACCCTGATCGGCGGCAGGCGCACCGCGTCGCCCGCCGCCACGCGGGAATCGGCAGTCGCCCGCCCCTTGTTGACACGGACCTCGCCGCTGCGGATGATGCGGTAAACGTGGGTCTTGGGCACGCCCTTGAGCTGGCGCAGCAGAAAATTGTCCAGGCGCTGACCCGCGCAATCCTCGTCCACGCGCACTGTTTTAACCTCGGGCAACTGCGGGGCTTGAATGCCCCCTATAATGTGTTTCACTAGCGATGCGCTGTAAGTGGTTGATTTAACTGGCAGTTAAATCTCGGTTTGGGTGGAGTTTAGTTCACCCGCCATCACCGGCCCCGCTGGTAAGTCGATACCGCCGTTTGCCAATGTACGCAAACCCCAGGCCAGATGCCTGGGGTGGCCTGCAGAACGAACGGTCAAGGCGACGCGTTGAAACACTGAAATGGAATACCCCAAATTCCCAGACCGATGGTCTGTGAATGGAATGAAGCAAGATGTTTGTGTTGATGAGTTTGATTGACAACTGCCTGCGGTGCGTTTTCGCCCCGTTCCTTGGCATCGATCAGCCATCGGCGCCCACGCCGTGGGCGCAACCCGCTATTCAAGCAATAGCACTTCCACAGCCAAACCTCCCCGCTCCCCTCCACGCGCCTACACCAAGACTCATCGTCTGAGTCTCGGTTCTCCGGCAATTCCTCCTCAATTCAAAGCGTCAGTTCCGGTATCCATGGCCTGTAAGGGGCCACGTTGTTATTTGAATTGAAGGAACGCTACCCATGAAACGGATGCTGATCAACGCCACGCAGGCAGAAGAACGCCGCCTGGCGATCGTCGACGGACAAAAACTGCTCGACTATGAAATTGAAATCGAGGGGCGCGAACAGCGCAAGGGCAATATCTACAAGGCGGTGGTGACGCGCGTCGAGCCGTCGCTGGAGGCCTGTTTTGTCGACTACGGCGAAGACCGGCACGGCTTCCTGCCGTTCAAGGAAATCTCCCGCCAGTATTTCCAGCAGGGTGTCGCGGTCAGCCAGGCGCGCATCCAGGACGCCATTCGCGAAGGCCAGGAACTGCTGGTGCAGGTTGAAAAGGAAGAGCGCGGCAACAAGGGGGCGGCACTGACCACTTTCGTCTCGCTCGCGGGCCGCTACGTTGTGCTGATGCCCAACAACCCGCGCGGCGGCGGCGTATCGCGCCGCATCGAGGGCGAGGACCGGGCCGAGCTCAAGGAGGCGCTGGACCAGCTCGAATACCCCAACGGCATGAGCATCATTGCGCGCACCGCCGGCATTGGCCGCGCGGCGCCCGAACTGCAGTGGGACCTGAACTACCTGCTCAAGCTCTGGAGCGCCATCGACGGCGCCGCCAAGGGCGCCAAGGGCGCCTTCCTGATCTATCAGGAATCGAGCCTGGTGATTCGCGCCATCCGCGATTATTTCAACAACGACATCGGCGACATCCTGATCGACACCGACGACGTCTATGAGCAGGCCCAGCAGTTCATGGCGCACGTGATGCCCGAGCACGCCGCGCGGGTCAAGCGCTACCGCGACGACGCGCCGCTGTTCAGCCGCTTCCAGATCGAGCACCAGATCGAATCGGCCTACGCCCGCACGGTGCAATTGCCCAGCGGCGGCGCGATCGTGATCGACCACACCGAGGCGCTGGTCAGCGTCGACGTGAACTCGGCGCGCGCCATCAAGGGCGGCGACATCGAGGAAACCGCAACCCGCACCAACCTGGAGGCGGCCGACGAGGTGGCGCGCCAGATGCGCCTGCGCGACCTGGGCGGCCTGATCGTGATCGACTTCATCGACATGGAAGAAAGCCGCAACCGGCGCGATGTGGAGAACCGCCTGCGCGACGCGCTGCGGCAGGACCGCGCGCGCGTGCAGTTCGGCACCATCAGCAAATTCGGCCTGATGGAGATGAGCCGCCAGCGCCTGCGCCCGGCCCTCTCCGAAGGCGCGTCGATTCCCTGCCCGCGCTGCGGCGGTTCCGGCCATATCCGCGACACCGAATCGAGCGCGCTGCAAATCCTGCGCATCATCCAGGAAGAGTCGCTCAAGGACAACACCGCCTCGGTGCTGTGCCAGGTTCCGGTCGAAGTCGCCTCGTTCCTGCTCAACGAGAAGCGGGCCGAGATCGCCAAGATCGAAATCAAGCAGCGCATCAACGTGCTGATGGTGCCCAACAAGACGCTGGAAACGCC
>CAIMBE010000082.1 GCA_903839085.1 uncultured beta proteobacterium
CGTCAATCCGGCAAGACCACCCTGGTACGCCATCTTCTGGCCGACAAGCCCTATGTATCGCTGGAGGCGCCGGCGCAGCGCGAATTTGCCCGCAGTCAGCCGGCTGATTTTCTGCAGCAGTTCCCGCAGGGCGCGGTCATTGACGAGGCGCAGAACGCACCCGAGTTGCTGTCTCAAATGCAGGGCGTGGTGGATGCCTCTGGCGTCATGGGGCAGTTCGTCTTGACCGGTTCGCACAATCTCTCTTTGCTCGCCAGCGTGACCCAGAGTCTGGCTGGCCGCACGGCGCTGGTGGAGCTTCTGCCTTTTTCGATTTCCGAGTTGCGTGATGCCAAACTGCTGGCAAGCGACTACGCCAGTCAGATGGTCAAAGGGTTTTACCCGGCTTTGTACGACCGGGCGCTGGAGCCGCACGAGTGGTTGCAAGCCTATCTGGTGACTTATGCCGAACGTGACGCACGGGGGCTGGCCGCTATTCAAGACCTCGGTGCCTTTCAGCGCTTCTTGCGGCTCACGGCAGCGCGTACCGGGCAACTGCTCAACATGCAGTCGCTGGCCAGCGACGCCGGCGTGTCGGACAAAACCGCCAGGCATTGGCTGTCAATTCTGGAGACCTGCTACCTCGTTCATCTGGTGCGGCCGCATTTTGCGAACTTTGGCAAACGCCTGACCAAGAGCCCCAAGCTCTACATGACCGATGTCGGGCTGGCCGCAGCGCTGCTGGGTATTCAAAGCGCGAGTCAGATGCAACACCATCCCCTGCGTGGTGCCTTGTTTGAAACCATGGTGGTCAACGAGTTTCTCAAGAATCGCGCCAACACCGGCGTGCGCTCGCCGCTGTATTTTTGGCGCGACAACATTGGCACCGAGGTTGATCTGATTCTGGAACGCGGCACCGAACTGGCGGCAGTCGAAATCAAATCCGGTATCACCGTGGCGAGCGACGCTTTTGGCAGTTTGAAGAAATGGCAAAAATACGCGCAGGAGCGCGGCAACTTTTCGGGCATCTACCCAGGCTTGGTGTATGGCGGCGAGACAGCTTACGCACGTGAAGGCGTGTCTGTCATGCCGTGGCACGGTTTGTGAGGCAGGTTTTTGTCACGGTGCTGGGACTCAATATGAATCAGTTGGAAGATTTGGATTGAAGCGAGACAGAGAAAAAATCTTCCGTGCTGAACGCCCGCTGTTGTTTTTTTCGCCCTCCCGATGGCCACCATCGAGAACAATCGTGGCCGTCTCTTGTTGGCTGGCAACGGACGCTCAGCCTTGACAAGAGAATGTCGGGCGTATGCGCGCCACAACCCACAAACGATGAACCCTCGGTGCTTAGACGGAGGCCGGCGCCGGGCGCGTCGCGCCCCAGAGCCCTGCCAGACAGAGCACCATACCGGCGCCGGACACCCAGGTCGGTCGCCAGCTTTCGAACAACCCCGACATCAGAAGCGCCAGCGGTGGGATCACCATGCCGGTGAGTGCCGCGCGCCCTGGCCCCTGGCGCTGGGCCAGCTTGAAGTAAAGCAGGAATGCGGTCACCGATCCGAATACGCTGAGGTAGAGCAGCGACAGCCAGTAGCTCGGGCGCGGATCCAGATGAAACTGAACACCGGTCACGGCAGCAATCAGCATCAGCGTGATGGCGCCATAGCCCATGCTCCAGGCCAGCAAAGGGATCAGGGACGCACCACCACGCGTCAGGCGCAAGGTCAGCATGTTGCCGGTCGAGGCGAAG
>CAIMBE010000083.1 GCA_903839085.1 uncultured beta proteobacterium
AGCAACTGGCATAGACCAGCATGGCAAAAGAGGCTGCATGCGATTCCGGGAAGCCGTACTCGCTGAAGCCCTTGATCTGCTCGAAAATTTGAAGCGCAAATTCCTTCGTATAACCGCGGGCCGTCATGCCGTCCACGATGCGGTCGTAGTACTTTTCGACCCCGCCCTTGCGCTTCCAGGCGGCCATGGCCCGGCGCAGTCCGTCGGCTTCGCCAGGGGTGAAGCCGGCCGCCAGAATGCTGACCTGCATGACCTGCTCCTGAAAGACCGGCACCCCCAGAGTCCTGCCCAGCGCTTCCTCCAGCGCGGCGCCGGGGAAGCAGACCGGCTCCTTGCCCTGGCGCCGGTTCAGGTACGGGTGCACCATGCCGCCCTGGATGGGTCCCGGCCGCACCAGGGCAACCTCGATCACCAGGTCATAAAAGCACTTGGGCCGCAGCCGAGGCAGCATGCTCATCTGAGCCCGTGACTCAATCTGAAAGACGCCGACCGTGTCCGCCCTGCAAATCATCTCGTAGGTGTCCGGGTCCTCGGGCGGGATGTCCTGCATCTGGAAATGGAAACCCCGGCGCATGCTGACGAACTCAAGCGACTTGCGTATCGCAGTCAGCATGCCCAGGGCGAGCACGTCGACTTTGAGCAGACCCATCGCGTCCAGGTCATCCTTGTCCCACTCGATGACGGTTCTGCCTTCCATCGAGGCAGCCTCAATCGGAACCATGCGCGACAAGGGCCCGCGCGTGAGGACAAAGCCGCCCGGGTGTTGTGACAGATGGCGCGGAAAGGTCATCAGCTGGCGGGTTAGCGCCATGAGTTGCTGCACGCCAAGGTCGTCCAGCGACAGCCCAAGCTCGGTCAGGCGCTCGGCATGCACCTCCCTGCCATCCCAGTGCCGATGCGACCTGGCCAGCCTCTCCAGCAGTTCCAGCTCAAAGCCCAGGGCCTTGCCGACATCCCGGATTGCCGACTTGGGGTGATACGACACCACCACGCCGGTCAGAGCCGCCCGGTCGCGCCCGTACTTCTGATACAGGTACTGGATGACTTCTTCACGGCGTTCATGCTCGAAGTCGATGTCGATATCGGGCGGCTCATTACGCTCCTTGCTGATGAAGCGCTCGAAGAGAACGGACATCCGGGCCGGGTCCACCTCGGTGACCCCAAGGCAATAGCAGACAGCGCTGTTGGCAGCCGAACCGCGCCCCTGGCAGAGGATGTGCCGGGACCGTGCAAACGCGACGATGTCGTACACGGTGAGAAAGTACTGCTCGTAGTGCAGCTCGAAAATCAGCGCAAGCTCATGCTCAATCTGATGCTGCACTTTCGCACTCATGCCGCCGGGCCAGCGCCGCCCGGCACCTTCATAGGTGACCCGGCGCAGATACGACTCCGGGGTCTCGCCGGGGGGCACCACCTCCTGCGGGTACTGGTACCTCAGCTCGTCGAGCGAGAAGTTGCACCGGTCGGCGACTTTGAGCGTCTCAGCCAGCAGGTCTTCAGGGAACGCCTGTGCCAGTCGCAGGCGAGTTCTCAAATGTCGTTCGGCGTTTTGCTGCAGGTCCAGACCGCACTCGGTCAGCGGCTTGCAAAGCCGGATGGCCGTCATGACGTCCTGCAAGGGCTTTCGGGAGCGAACGTGCATGTGCGCATCACCAACGGCCACCAGGCCGATGGCGGTGGCCTCGCTGACTTCTTTGAGCTTGTGCAGCCAGATCTCATCGTCCAGGGTGCGCAACTGCTCAACGCCCAGCCAGCAACGGCCAGTGAAGTGATTGAGCGTCCATTGGCCAATGGTCAAGAGCTGTTCTGGGGTGCTGCCGCGCCTGGGCGACACCAGCACCAGGCAATCGGCCAGCGCAGCGCCCTGGATGTGTTCGAGCAGCAGGCGGTAAGTCCCTTTCTTCTGCGAGGCTCGCCGCAGGCCGGTGATGAACTGGCACAGGTTGCCGTAACCCTCCAGGTTGCAGGCCAGGACCACCAGATTGAAAGGCTCGCTGCCCTCGACCTGGAACTGGCTACCGACCAGAAGCCTGAGGCCACATTCCCTGGCTTGCACATGCGCGCGCACAATGCCCGCCATCGTGCATTCATCCGTCAGCGCAAGGGCCGCGTAGCCGAGTTCCTTGGCCCGTTTTACCAGTTCCTCAGGCTTGCTGGCTCCCTTCAGGAATGAAAAGTTGGAAAGGCACCGAAGCTCGGCATAACGGGGCAGGGCGGACATGGTGCCGGCTCACGCGAAGAGCCCGTGCAGGTACCAGGACGCAGCCGCGTCCTTGGGCAGCCGCTGCTGAAAAATCCAGAGTGCGCCGGCGTGCTGGCTCAGAGCAACCCAGTAGTCGCGGGCGACATTGAGGCTGCGCTGCTCGCCCTGGCTGTCCTTGACGCGATGCCACCATCCGCCCTCGACACGCTCGGGGCCCAGCAGCAATTGCAGAGGCCCCTGGTACAGCGGGCGTTCATCTCTGACATCGAGCTTCAGCGGCGTCTTGAGAATCCAGGTCGGTTGTGGGCCGGGCACCTGACGCACCTGTGTGGCGGGTCTCTTGGCGTTCATCGGCTGCCACCGGTTCATCCACTCCATGCGCATGTCTTCGCTCAGCACCGGCCGCAGCACCCGCTTCTTGCCAAGCCGCGCCTCGATGCGCTCGAGCACCAGGTCGACGGCCTCACCGGTCAAGCGCGCATCGGGCAGCAGAGAGCGGCTTTCTTCCCTGAACGGCGTGACTTCAGTGGCGCCGAGCAGCAGGTCGCCCACCGGAGCGCGCAGAGTGACTTTGGCCAGGTGCTCGCTGAGCAGTCGCGACAGGTGATCCACATTCTGTGTTGGCTGCGCCGTGCGCACGCTGAGTTCCCCGCCGTCGCCGGCATCGCGGGCGCGCATGACGTCGTGGCACCAGTGCAGCGTGAAGGCGCTGACTCCGCAATGTCGGGCGGCGAGCCAGCCGCCCATTTGCACAAGCAGGCGGCGCGCGCCAAACATCAGGGCCGAGGCGCTGTCGACGCGACCGGGCAGTTCAAGTCGCGCCGAAAACGCCTCTGGCAATCTCACCCATGGGTAGGTCTCGGGGCGCAGGCCGTAAGCCTGGTCCAGCGCCAGCAGCAATTGGCTGTCGAAACGCCGGCTGATACCGCCGCGCGGCAATTTGCGAACATCTGCCAATGTTTTGCATCCCAAGCGGGCCAGCGTGGCGCCATGCGCATTGACCGCGTCGATGCACCCAAAGGGCAGGGCGTCCAGCATCCTGGCCAGCGGAGCCGCGAAGCCGTCACGGATGCCAACGCGGGCGCAGGCCAGTGCCGCCAGGCTGGTGGGAGCCCATGCCAGCCGCGTGACCCCAAGCTCTGCCGCGCCGGCCTCAACGAACTGATGCACGCGGTCCTCGCCACCGAACAGGCGCAGACTCTGCTCGACCTCCAGCAACACGGCCTGGTCCAGCCGTGCAACGCGAGGGGTGTACTGCAGGGCCCAGACCGCGACGCCGGACGGGTCAATGGGCAGCGAGCTGTCGCAGGCGAGATCGGTTGATAGCGCTGCCCAATGCATGGACATTGGAGGCCTCCGTCTTGGCAATCAGCTGGCTTGGCCGCAGCAACCGGGGCGTGAAGACGCTGGCCAGCGTTCCCGGAATGGATGGCAGAGCGATGCTGCCGTCCAGCAGCGCACCCCTGCGCTTGAGAATCCTTAAGCGCAGTTCCCAGTCGGTGCCCAGTGTCATCAACACACGCAATGGCGCCGGTGACGCATCAAGCTGGGCTGCCTCCGTGCGGAAAAGGAAGACCGGGCAATCGCAGGACTGGGCATGCACCTGCAGCCGTCGCAACTGCTCGGCACGCGCCTGGGGCAGCCAGGCCAGGATGGCGCCCCCCCTGGGATTGGCTTTGACCAGCTGTTCCGTTGTCCAGAGCCGCTCGGCGGGGGTATCGGCGGCAATCCAGACCAGGTTCTTCTCCGCAATGCCCAGCTTGGCCAGTCCGGGCGCATGGGGGCGTTTTGGCGGCCCGACAAGAAGAATTTGGCCCCCACCCGCTACCAGCCCCGCCAGAGCCGGGGAGAGCAGGCGCCATTCGCACAGGGAAGGCTGTGGCTGCAGCAATTCGGTCAGGGAGTTGCAGGGCCAGCCACCGCCTGGCAGTTGCGCGTCAAGGGCTTCAAAACCGGTCGCTACAACCGCTTGGCCTGCCTGGCCGATGTCTGTGCCGCGCCAAACCGCCTGCGAAAGACTGCCAGGAAGCTGCCCGATTTCAAACGGCTGCGCCGACGCCTCGCCGAGCGGCGCTACGGCGTTCACTATCCATTGCAGGGCGGCAGACATGGTGGTTGATAACTGGATAAAAACACAGTATATCCAAATCGACCCAGTTGGCAAGTTTTTTCATCCAATCCGTGGCCCATTGCTGCGGGGCGTGCTCCGGCTTTTGCACAACCATTGCTGAGTTCATGGCGTGAGGTGGTTGGTCTGCGGGAACGGGTTTGGACGCAGTTTCAAGTCCCGATGGCAAGCAGGCGCTCTTGGCGCATCCAGGTCAAGGTGTCCGTCAGCAGAATGTCCAACGGGGTTTCGGCGTAGTCCAGTTCCTGTTTTGCCTTGGTGGAGTTGACCCGCAGCGCATGAGAGGTCAGGGCGGCACCCTCGGGGGTTGCATCAGGTTCCTTGCCCGTGACCCGTGACCACGCGTCAGTGAGCCGAGCAAACGCCATGAGCGCCCAGGCCGGCGTAGCGCCGCGCGGCGTATTTTTCCCCAGTGCTGCCCCGACCCGGTGGACGAAGTCGACAAAGCTCGCCTGTTCGCCGCCGACAAGGTAACTTTGACCGAAGCGCTGTCTCTCCCAGGCACGCACATGGGCCTTGGCGATCTCTCGCACATCGGCAAAGGAGCCCACGCCGGGCGGAATGCCAGGGAGTTTTTCGCGGTCAATCAGCATGATGAGGCGGGCCCAGTTGTGACGGTCGCCCGGGCCCAGGATGTGAGAGGGCTGCAACACAATCCACGGCAGCGCGCTGCGCTTGACGGCCTGCTCGCTCACGTGTTTTGTTCGTTCGTAGTTGATCCAGCTTTCTGTTCCGCGCTGGGTCACCGACTCGTCAAGAATGCCTTGCACCAGGTGCGAATAGGCGGCAACCGACGAGGTGTGCACAAAGGCCTGGACCCCTGCCGCCTGCGCCGCCTGCAGCATGTTTTCTGTGCCCTGCACGTTGGTGGCAGTCTGCGCTGTCGCGTGCGGCTTCCAGATGCTGGTGTCGGCCGCCGCATGGAAGACGGCTTCGCAACCATCGATGGCTGAGAGCAGCGATGCACTGTCGGCAAGGTCGGCACGAACCGGAACGCCGCCCTGCGACGCAATGGCAGCATCGGACTCTGGACGCCGAGACAGCGCCTTGACCTGGCAGCCGGTGTCACGCAATTCGCGCAGCAGGTGCCCGCCAAGAAATCCACTGGCGCCAGTAAGAAAAACGGTGGTCATTCGGTGTCCTTCAATGCCAAGCACGGCGCATTCACGCCGCTGCGCAGCCGTTGCCACCTTGCCCGGGCGA
>CAIMBE010000084.1 GCA_903839085.1 uncultured beta proteobacterium
GCCAGTTCGCCTTTCTCTGCCAGCGCGCGCGCTCCGGTCACGTTGTCGAGCAGCCATTTGAGCTTGGTGCCGGAAAAATAGGCATCGATCAGCAGGCCGGTCTTGGCCTGGATCGTGGTGGCCAGTCCGCGCTCGCGCAGTCGGGCACAGGCCGGCTCGCCGCGCCGGTCCTGCCAGACGATCGCATTGTGAATCGGCGCACCGCTGCGTCGATTCCAGACGATGGTGGTTTCGCGCTGGTTGGTGATGCCCAGCGCGCGTACCTCGCGGGCCTGAATGCCGGCCCTGGCGAGCGCTTCGTGCGCCGTGGCGAGCTGCGTGCGCCAGATCTCCTGCGGGTCGTGCTCGACCCAGCCCGGTTGCGGATAGATTTGCGTCAGTTCCTGCTGCGCCAGGGCGATCACTTGGCCAGCGGCGTCGAACACGATGCTGCGCGAACTCGAGGTGCCCTGGTCCAGGGCGAGCAGATAGGTCATGGGATACTCGGATTTGCGAGAGGGAAAGGTATTATTGATCCATGAGCGCCTCTGTTCAGGCTTTGTTGACCCGACGCGATCAATTGATCGGTCGACTGGCCGAGGACCGGCGCTACGACATCGCCATCGTCGGCGGCGGCGCGACCGGTCTGGGCGTGGCGCTGGACGCCGCTGCGCGCGGCTTCAGGGTGGCGCTCGTGGAGTCCCACGATTTTGCCAAGGGAACTTCATCGCGCGCGACCAAGCTTGTGCATGGCGGCGTGCGCTATCTGGCGCAGGGCGATATTGGGCTGGTGCGCGAGGCGCTGCATGAGCGCAGCACATTGCTGCATAACGCCCCCCATCTGGCGCAGGCGCTGGCGTTCGTGGTGCCGGCCTACAAGTGGTGGGAACTCCCCTTCTATGGCACCGGGCTCAAAATGTACGACGTGCTCGCCGGCAAGGCCGGCCTGGGGCAGACTGAATTCCTGAGTGCGCGGGAAACGCTGGCCCTGTTGCCGGCGGTCAAGCCGCGGCGGCTCGCCGGCGGCATCAAGTACTGGGACGGTCAGTTCAATGACGCCCGGCTGGCGCTGGCGCTGGCGCGATCAGCCGCGGAACGCGGCGCACTGTTGGTTAATTACTGCCGCGCTGCCGATCTCATTTATGACGACGCCAGGCTAGCCGGCCTGGTCTGCGAAGACACGCTGACGGGGCAGCAATACCGCATTAAATCGCGCTGCGTGGTCAATGCCACCGGCGTCTGGGTCGACGAACTCCGGCAAAAGGATGGTGCTGCCAACAGCGGCGATGGAAGACGCCCGGTCAAGCCCATGGTGGCGCCGAGCCAGGGTGTGCACATCGTGGTCGATCGGGACTTTTTGGGCGGCGATACCGCCCTGATGGTGCCAAAAACCGCCGATGGCCGGGTCCTGTTCGCCGTGCCGTGGCTGGGCAAGGTCATTCTGGGAACGACTGACACGCCACGCGACGACCTGGCGCGCGAGCCGATGGCGTTCAAGGAAGAGGTCGACTTCATCTTGAATGAATCGGCCCGCTATCTGCGCCGCGCGCCGCTGCGCAGCGATGTCAGGAGCATCTGGGTCGGCCTGCGTCCGCTGGTCAAGCCACAGGACGACGACGCCGACAGCACCAAGGGCCTGAGTCGCGAGCACACCGTGCTGGTGAGCCGAAGCGGGCTGGTGACGGTCACCGGCGGCAAATGGACCACCTACCGTGCCATGGCCGAGGATGTGCTGGCCACCTGCATGAGGAAGTCCCTGCTCCAGAACAGGCAGGGCGGAGTGACCGCCGATCTCAAACTGGTCGGCGCTGGCGCTGCGGGCATGAGCACGGTCTCGATCTGCCTGCCGCCCGGCGCGCACTCCTATGGCGACGAGCAACCCCTGCTGGCGGCTCTGCCGGGCGCCGGAACCACGCTTTGCGAGGGACTGACCGAGGCCATGGTTCGCTTCGCGGCCCGGCATGAATACGCGATCACGGTCGAAGATGTTCTGGCAAGGCGCTCGCGCCTGCTGTTTCTGGATGCCCGGCTTGCCGGCTCGCTGGCGGCCAAGGTCGGCCGGATCCTGCTGCAGGAGACGGGTCTTGACCCGCAAGTCGACGCATTTCGGCGTTTGTCGCAACAATATCTGCAATTGCCGGCCTGAAAGGCTTGACGACCGGGCAATGCCTGTGCATAATGACGGGCTTCGCTTGAAAAAGTACGAAGTGTCTGCCCAACGAGAGTGACGCAAGTGGTTTGCATCACAAACGACGGGCCCAAGACTGACCGGATTGACTTCCGGTGCAAGTTGGGAAGAATGAAATGATCCAAGCTGAATCTCGATTAGAAGTTGCCGACAATACCGGCGCCAAATCCGTGCTCTGCATCAAGGTGTTGGGTGGATCCAAGCGTCGCTATGCCAGCGTCGGTGACGTCATCAAAGTAAGTATCAAGGAAGCCGCTCCGCGCGGTCGCGTCAAAAAAGGCGAGATCTACAGCGCGGTGGTGGTTCGCACGGCCAAGGGCATTCGTCGCAGCGACGGCTCGCTGGTCAAATTCGACGGCAACGCGGCAGTGTTGCTGAACGCCAAATTGGAGCCAATCGGCACCCGTATCTTCGGCCCGGTGACGCGTGAACTGCGCACCGAGAAGTTCATGAAGATCGTGTCGCTGGCCCCTGAAGTTTTGTAAGGACGCGCCATGAACAAGATTCGCAAAGGCGACGACATCATCGTGCTCGCGGGACGCGACAAGGGCAAGCGCGGCAAGATTGCCTCGCGCAAGGATGACTCTCACGTGATCGTCGAGGGCGTCAACGTGGTCAAGAAGCACACCAAGCCCAACCCCATGAAGGGCACGGTCGGTGGCATTGTCGAAAAATCGATGCCGATTCACCAGTCCAATGTGGCGATCTTCAACGCTGCATCGGGCAAGGCTGATCGTGTTGGCATCAAGCTGCTGGCTGATGGAAAGCGCGTTCGCGTTTACAAGTCCAGCGGCGAAGAAATCAAGGTGGCATGAACATGGCTCGTTTGCAAAAGCACTATCGCGAAAAAGTCGCCCCGGAGCTGATGGCCAAATTCGGCTACACCTCTCCCATGCAGGTTCCGCGCCTGACCAAGATCACGCTGAACATGGGGGTCAGCGAGGCCGTTGCCGACAAGAAGGTCATGGACCACGCGGTCGCCGACCTGAGCAAGATTGCCGGCCAGAAACCGGTGGTCACGATGTCCAAGAAGGCCATCGCCGGCTTCAAGATCCGCGAGAACCAGGCGGTTGGCTGCATGGTCACGCTGCGCGGCGTCCAGATGTTTGAGTTTCTCGACCGCTTTGTGACCGTGGCGCTGCCGCGTGTGCGCGACTTCCGGGGTATTTCCGGTCGCGCATTCGATGGCCGCGGCAACTACAACATCGGTGTCAAGGAACAGATCATCTTCCCCGAAATTGAATACGATAAGGTCGACGCGCTGCGCGGTCTCAATATCAGTATTACCACAACGGCCAAGACCGATGAAGAGTGCAAGGCACTGCTCGCAGGCTTCCGTTTCCCCTTCAAGAACTGAGGTGACCTGTGGCTAAAATGGCTTTAATCGAGCGCGAACTCAAGCGCGACAAACTGGTTGCCAAGTACGCGAAGAAACACGCGGAACTCAAGGCGACAGCGGGCGACGTCAAGCGCAGTGACGAGGATCGCGCTGCGGCCCGGCTGGCTCTGCAAAAGTTGCCGCGCAATGCAAATCCGACACGCCAGCGCAACCGCTGCGCAATCACCGGTCGTCCCCGTGGCACCTTCCAGTACTTCGGTCTGGCGCGGGCAAAAATTCGTGAAATGGCTTTTGCCGGAGAAATCCCCGGCATAGTCAAGGGCAGCTGGTAAGCGGCAGGAGACATAGACATGAGCATGAGTGATCCCATCGCCGACCTGTTGACACGCATCCGCAATGCGCAGATGGTGGCAAAAACCACTGTCAGCGTACCCTCCTCCAAAGTGAAGGTGGCCATTGCGCAGGTGTTGAAAGACGAAGGCTATATCGACGGCTTCAAGGTCAACAGCGCAGCTGGCAAGGCCGAGCTTGAAATCGCACTGAAATACTACGCTGGCCGACCGGTGATCGAACGCATCGAGCGTGTCAGTCGCCCCGGTTTGCGTGTTTACCGTGGCAGCGATGCCATTCCCCAAGTCCAGAACGGCCTCGGTGTGGCAATCGTCACAACCCCCAAGGGCGTCATGACTGATCGCAAGGCGCGCGCCACCGGTGTCGGTGGCGAAGTGCTCTGCTACGTCGCCTAAAGCGTGACATTGAGGAGAACCAGAAAATGTCCCGTATAGGAAAAATGCCCGTCGCCGTTCCGGCTGGCGTGGATGTGTCGATCAAGGAAGACCAGATCAGTGTCAAGGGCACTGGCGGCGTCTTGTCGTTTCCCCAGAACGCCCTGGTCAAGGTTGCCATGGACTCGGGCAAGATGAGTTTCCTGCCGGCCAACGATTCGCGCGAAGCCAATGCCATGAGCGGCACCATGCGCCAGCTCGTGAACAACATGGTTCTGGGCGTGACCAAGGGCTTCGAGAAGAAGCTGAACCTGATCGGCGTCGGTTACAAGGCCCAGGCGCAGGGCGCCAAGCTCAACCTCAACGTCGGCTACTCGCACCCGGTCAACAAGGAAATGCCTGCCGGCATCAGTGTCGCAACCCCGACCCCGACTGAAATCGTGATCAAGGGCGCTGATCGCCAGCGCGTTGGCCAGGTCGCGGCAGAGATTCGCGCCATTCGTCCTCCCGAGCCCTACAAGGGCAAGGGCATCCGCTATTCGGATGAAAAGGTGACGATCAAAGAAACCAAGAAGAAATAAGGAGCTGCAACATGTTGACCAAAAAAGAGCAGCGTCTGCGCAGAGCCCGGCAAACCCGGATCCGGATCGCCACCCAGCGTGTCGCCCGTTTGACGGTAAACCGCACCAATTTGCACATCTACGCCAGCGTTATTTCTGGCGATGGCGCCAAGATACTGGCGAGCGCGTCGACCGCCGAAAGCGAAGTGCGCAGCGCTCTGGGTGCTGCGGGCAAGGGCGGCAATGTGGCTGCCGCGCAGATGGTTGGCAAGCGTCTTGCAGAAAAAGCAAAAGCGGTGGGTGTCGAGAAAGTCGCTTTTGATCGTTCCGGTTTTGCGTACCACGGCCGCGTCAAGGCGCTGGCCGATGCGGCACGTGAAGCAGGCTTGCAGTTCTAGGCAGATCGGAAAAAAAGATGGCTAAGGTTCAAGCAAAAATGCAGGGTAAGGCTGAAGGGCCTGAGGACGGTCTGCGTGAGAAGATGATCGCGATCAATCGCGTCACCAAAGTGGTCAAGGGCGGTCGGATTCTGGGTTTCGCAGCGCTGACCGTGGTCGGTGACGGCGACGGCCGCGTTGGCATGGGCAAGGGCAAGTCCAAAGAAGTGCCTGCAGCCGTGCAAAAGGCGATGGAGGAAGCACGGCGCAACCTGACCAAGGTCTCGCTCAAGAACGGCTCCCTGCATCACAAGGTGATGGGTCAGCACGGTGCGGCCGCGGTCATGATGGCGCCGGCACCCAAGGGAACCGGCATCATTGCGGGCGGCCCGATGCGCGCGGTTTTCGAGGTCGTGGGCATCACCGACATCGTGGCCAAGAGCCACGGCTCGACCAACCCCTACAACATGGTTCGGGCCACCCTGAATGCGCTGTCGCACGCGACCACGCCGTCGCATGTGGCGGCCAAGCGCGGCAAGACCGTTGAAGAACTCTTCGTCTAACCGGGAGTCCGAAAAATGACAACACAGCAAACAGTCAAAGTGCAGTTGGTGCGCAGCCCTATCAGCTGCCCGGAGTCGCACCGCGCCACCGTTCGTGGCCTGGGCCTGCGCAAGATTCGCAGCGTCCGCGAATTGGTCGACACCCCGGAAGTCCGCGGCATGATTAACAAGATCAGTTATCTGGTCAAAGTGCTCTAAGAGGCAAGATGATGGAACTCAATAGCATTAAGCCCGCCGACGGCGCCAAGCACTACAAGCGCCGGGTCGGTCGCGGCATCGGCTCGGGCATCGGCAAGACTGCCGGGCGCGGCCACAAGGGGCAGAAATCCCGCGCCGGTGGCTACCACAAGGTTGGATTTGAAGGCGGTCAGATGCCCATGCAGCGGCGTTTGCCAAAGCGCGGTTTCAAGTCCCATCTGCTCAAGTTCAACGCCGAAGTCACGCTGGCGGCGCTGGAACAGCTCGGTGCGGCGGAAGTCAATCTGGTCAGCCTCAAGCAGGCGGGTCTGGTGGCCGAAATGGCGCGCGTCGTCAAGATCATCAAGACCGGCGAGCTCACCAAGGCCGTGAAACTCACCGGCATCGGCGCCACCGCCGGTGCCAAGGCGGCGATCGAAGCCGCCGGTGGAAGCCTGGCCTGAGCACCATCTGAAGGATCTCGAACGTGGTAACCAGCGCAGCACAATTGGCGAAAACCGGCAAGTTTGGCGATCTTCGTCGTCGACTTGTCTTCTTGCTGCTCGCGCTGGTGGTTTATCGCATTGGCGCCCACATTCCGGTTCCCGGCATTGATCCGGCGCAACTGGCGCAGTTTTTCAAGGGCCAGCAGGGCGGCATATTGGGCATGTTCAATATGTTCTCCGGCGGTGCGCTTTCGCGCTTTACCGTTTTTGCCCTGGGCATCATGCCCTACATCTCGGCCTCGATCATCATGCAACTGATGACCTACGTGATACCGACTTTCGAGCAGATGAAGAAAGAGGGCGAGGCGGGTCGGCGCAAGATCACCCAGTACACGCGCTACGGCACGCTGGGACTGGCCCTGTTTCAGTCGATGGGAATCGCGGTCGCGCTGGAAAGCTCGCCGGGCCTGGTGATTGCTCCGGGCTTCGGTTTCCGTTTGACCGCGGTGGTCACGCTGACTTCGGGCACCCTGTTTCTGATGTGGCTGGGCGAGCAGATCACCGAGCGCGGTCTGGGCAACGGCATCTCGATCCTGATTTTTGGCGGCATCGCTGCCGGCCTGCCCAATGCGATTGGCGGACTGCTGGAACTGGTGCGCACCGGTGCCATGAGCATCATCGTCGCCCTGTTCATCGTGGTGCTGGTGGCGCTGGTGACCTACTTCGTGGTCTTTGTCGAGCGCGGTCAGCGCAAGATACTGGTCAATTACGCCAGGCGCCAGGTCGGCAACAAGGTGTACGGCGGGCAGTCGTCCCACCTGCCCCTGAAGCTGAACATGGCGGGCGTGATTCCTCCCATCTTCGCGTCGAGCATCATCCTGCTGCCGGCGACCGTGGTCGGCTGGTTCAGCACCGGCGACTCGATGCGATGGCTCAAGGACATCGCCGGCTCCTTGACGCCCGGGCAGCCGATCTACGTCATGCTGTACGCCAGCGCGATTGTGTTCTTCTGCTTTTTCTATACGGCGCTGGTCTTCAACAGCCGTGAAACGGCGGACAACCTGAAGAAGAGCGGCGCCTTCATTCCGGGCATCCGCCCCGGTGATCAGACCGCCCGCTTTATCGACAAGATTCTGCTGCGCCTGACTTTTGCCGGCGCCATCTATATCACCCTGGTGTGCCTGTTGCCGGAGTTTCTGATCCTGAAGTACAACGTGCCCTTTTACTTCGGCGGCACCTCGCTTCTGATTATCGTGGTGGTGACCATGGATTTCATGGCCCAGGTTCAGAATTACATGATGTCGCAGCAATATGAGTCCTTGCTGAAGAAGGCTAATTTCAAGTCTTCATAAAGCAGGTAAATATGTCAAAAGACGATGTCATTCAGATGCAGGGCGAGGTGGTTGAAAACCTGCCCAATGCCACGTTTCGTGTGAAACTGGAAAATGGACACGTTGTTCTGGGTCATATTTCCGGAAAGATGCGCATGCATTACATCCGCATACTCCCGGGCGACAAGGTCACTGTTGAATTGACGCCTTACGATCTGAGCCGGGCACGGATCGTATTCAGGGCCAAGTAACTGGTTTTAGGAGAATGAAATGAAGGTTTCGGCTTCGGTCAAGAAAATTTGCCGCAACTGCAAGGTGATTCGGCGCAAGGGCATTGTTCGCGTGATCTGCACAGATCCCCGTCACAAGCAGCGCCAGGGTTGATTGCAACTAGTTTTAGAGGACGAAAATGGCACGTATCGCTGGCATCAATATTCCGCCGCAACAGCATTCTGAAATTGGCCTGACCGCCATCTTCGGGATCGGGCGCAGTCGGGCACGCAAGATCTGCGAAGCCTGCGGCATCGCTTATTCGAAGAAGGTCAAGGATTTGACCGACTCCGATATGGAAAAAATTCGCGATCAGATCGCGCAATTCACCATCGAGGGTGACCTGCGTCGTGAGACCACCATGAACATCAAGCGTTTGATGGACATTGGCTGCTACCGTGGATTCCGTCATCGGCGCGGCCTTCCTGTGCGTGGTCAACGCACACGGACCAACGCCCGTACCCGCAAAGGCCCGCGCAAGGCTGCTGCTTCGTTGAAGAAATAACAGGGATTGAAAGACCACCATGGCAAAAGCTCCCGCCAGTAATGCGGCCCAACGGGTCCGCAAAAAAGTTCGCAAAAATGTGGCAGACGGCATAGCGCACGTTCACGCCTCATTCAACAACACCATCATCACGATCGCCGATCGGCAGGGCAACGCTCTGTCCTGGGCCTCGTCGGGCGGTCAGGGTTTCAAGGGTTCGCGCAAGTCCACGCCGTTTGCGGCGCAGGTGGCTTCCGAGGTGGCCGGTCGTGCCGCCATCGAACAGGGCATCAAGAACCTCGATGTCGAGATCAAGGGCCCAGGCCCTGGACGCGAGTCATCGGTTCGCGCGCTGGCCGCTCTTGGCATTCGCATCAACATGATTGCTGACGTGACGCCGGTGCCGCACAACGGCTGCCGTCCGCAGAAACGCCGCCGCATCTAGTTTTTTCAACAAGCCCACCGCCATCGGCATCAGCCGCTGGCTCCCGCACTGACGTGCGGCAGATGACATAAAGGAAGTTCAAGTGGCACGCTATCTAGGCCCCAAGGCCAAATTATCCCGCCGTGAAGGCACCGACCTGTTCCTCAAGAGCGCGCGCCGCTCGATTGGTGACAAGGCAAAATTCGATTCCAAACCCGGCCAGCACGGTCGCACATCGGGCGCCCGCACCTCGGACTACGGACTGCAGCTGCGTGAGAAGCAGAAGGTCAAGCGCATGTACGGCATTCTCGAAAAGCAGTTCCGCCGCTATTTCGAAGAAGCAGACAGCCGCAAAGGCAATACCGGTGCCAACCTCCTGTCCCTGCTGGAATCGCGCCTTGACAACGTGGTTTATCGCATGGGCTACGGTTCGACGCGCGCCGAGGCAAGGCAACTGGTTTCGCACAAGGCGATCATCGTGAACGGCAAGTGCGTCAACATTCCGTCCTGCATGATCAAGGCCGGTGATGTGGTCGCGGTTCGCGACAAGTCCAAGAAGCAGAACCGGATTGTCGAAGCACTGCAACTGGCGCAGCAAGTCGGCATGCCGGCCTGGGTCGAGGTCAGCATCGACAAGGCCGAGGGCATTTTCAAGTCAGTGCCTGATCGTGACCAGTTTGCCGCCGACGTAAATGAATCGCTGATTGTCGAGTTGTATTCGCGTTGAGAGTTTTAAGAACATTATTTCGTTCGAAATCGTTCCTGGGGGGTGCTTGCCGCGTCTCAGGTGCTTCGCAGCCTTACCGGTGTAACGAGCCGGGGGTATTGAGAGGAAGTTTGCATGCAAAATAGTTTACTGAAACCCAAAGCCATCAACGTCGAGCATCTTACCGCCCATCGGGCGAAGGTCGCTCTGGAGCCCTTTGAGCGCGGCTACGGCCATACCCTCGGAAACGCCTTGCGCCGCGTCTTGCTGTCATCGATGCCGGGTTATGCCGCGACCGAAGTCACCATCGCCGGCGTCCTGCACGAATACTCGTCGATCGACGGCGTGCAGGAAGACGTGGTCAACATCCTGCTGAACCTCAAGGGCGTGGTCTTCAAGCTGCATAACCGCGAAGAAGTCACGCTCAGCCTGCGCAAGGAAGGTGAGGGTCCGGTCACGGCCAGTGACATCCAGACCCCGCACGACGTCGAGATTGTCAACCCGGACCATGTCATTGCGCACCTGTCGCAGGGCGGCAAGCTCGACATGCAGATCAAGGTCGAAAAGGGCCGCGGCTACGTTCCCGGCACCATGCGACGCCATGGCGACGAGCCAACCAAGTCGATCGGCCGCATCGTGCTCGATGCCTCCTTTTCTCCGGTCAAGCGCGTCAGCTACACGGTCGAGAGCGCCCGCGTCGAGCAGCGCACCGACCTGGACAAGCTGGTGGTTGACATCGAGACCAACGGCGCCATTTCGGCCGAAGAAGCGGTCCGCGCCTCAGCGCGGATTCTGGTCGAGCAACTGGCTGTTTTTGCACAGCTCGAAGGCACCGAACTGGCCGCCTTCGATGCGCCGGCGCCACGCGGCAGCACGCAGTTCGACCCGATCCTGCTGCGTCCGGTCGACGAGCTTGAGCTCACCGTGCGCTCCGCCAACTGCCTGAAGGCGGAAAATATTTACTACATTGGTGACCTGATTCAACGCACCGAGAACGAGTTGCTGAAAACTCCGAATCTGGGCCGCAAGTCACTCAATGAAATCAAGGAAGTACTGGCTTCGCGCGGTCTGACTTTGGGCATGAAGCTCGAGAGTTGGCCGCCAGCCGCACTCGAAAAGCGTTAATTTCTGAGACCAGAGAAGGTCTCAGCGCCACGGGCAGTACCTGATACGGCTGCTTGGTATAAAACCAAAGGAAAACACCATGCGTCACGGACACGGATTACGTAAACTCAATCGGACCAGCGAGCACCGCCAGGCGATGCTGCGCAACATGATGAACTCGCTCATCGCGCACGAAGTCATCAAGACCACCGTCCCCAAGGCCAAGGAGCTGCGTCGCGTGGTCGAGCCGATGATCACCCTGGCCAAGGAAGCCACCGTCGCCAATCGCCGTCTGGCGTTTGACCGCCTGCGTGACCGCGACAGCGTGGTCAAGCTGTTCAATGAGTTGGGTCCGCGTTTCAAGAGCCGTCCGGGTGGCTACACGCGCATCCTGAAAATGGGTTTTCGGGTTGGCGACAACGCGCCCATGGCCCTGGTCGAACTGGTCGACCGTCCGGCCGAGTCCGAAGCCCCTGCCGGCGAGCCGGAAAGCACCTGATAGAGTACAATGCACGCATACCGCGCGATGGAGCAGTCTGGTAGCTCGTTGGGCTCATAACCCAAAGGTCGCAGGTTCAAATCCTGCTCGCGCAACCAACAAACTAGCGGTCCAAGCTAGAAGCAAACGCCCACCTGATGTGGGCGTTGTGCTTTCGGGAACTTTGCGAAAATCCTGAGCGCAGAATAGCGTCATCATGACCCCGAAGAATCTCAGCAAGGTGTGCATCTATGGCGCCGGCGCCATTGGTGGCTGGATCGGCGCCCGCCTGGCCGGCGCCGGATGCCAGGTCAGCGTGGTGGCGCGCGGCGCAACGCTCGAAACCCTGGCGCGCGACGGTGTGCGGCTGCGCGAGGGCGGGGTGGACAGCGCGTGGCCGGTGCGCTCCAGTGCCGACCCGCTCGAGCTCGGAGTGCAGGACCTGGTGGTGATTGCGGTCAAGGCGCCTTCGCTGCGGGAGGTGGCGCGTCACGTCGGCCCCCTGATCGGGCCCGATACGCTGGTGCTGAGCGCCATGAATGGCGTGCCCTGGTGGTTCTTTCAGGGTTTTGGCGATCGCTACCAGGGCCGGCGGCTCAGCGCGGTCGATGCCAGCGGAGAGATTGGCGCTGCCATCCCCGCTGCCAGCGTGGTTGGCTGCGTCGTGCACGCGAGCTGCGCTGCACAGGCGGGCCGCGTCCACCACCACTTTGGCAACAAGCTGATCATCGGCGAGCCGTCGGGGCAGCAGAGCGAGCGGGTGGTGCGGCTTGCCGCCCTGTTGCAAAGCGCAGGTTTCGATGTCAGTGTCTCGGCACAGATTCAAAAGGACATCTGGTACAAGTTGTGGGGCAACATGACGATGAACCCGATCAGCGCGCTCACCGGCGCCACCACCGACCTGATCCTGGACGATGAACTGGTGCTCGGCTTTGTCTCCCGCGTGATGCTCGAAGCCAGGGAGATCGGCGCGCGCATTGGTATCCCGATCGATCAGCAGCCCGAGGACCGCCATGCCGTCACGCGCAAGCTCGGCGCCTTCAAGACCTCGATGCTGCAGGACCTTGAAGCGGGCAAGCAACTCGAGCTCGACGCCCTGGTCAGCGTGGTCAGGGAACTCGGTGGCCTCACCGGTGTGGCGACACCGTTCACCGACGCCTTGCTCGGCCTGTCACGATTGCAGGCGCGCCTCAGGGGTTTGTATTGACCGGGCTGAGCAGCGCCGAGGCGGCCGGGCGCTTGCGCCAGTTTGGCGCCAACCGTCTTGCGCCGGCGACGCAGCGCTCGGTGCTGCTGCAGTTTCTGGCCCATTTTCGCAATCCACTGGTGCTGGTGCTGCTGGTGGCCGCCGGCATTTCGGCGCTGACCGGCGACCTGACGGGCGCGCTCATCATCGGCCTGATCGTGCTGATGAGCGTGACGCTGGACTTTGTGCAGGCCTATCGGGCCGGTCAGGCGGCAGAGCGGCTGGCCCTCAAGGTGGCGATCACCGCCACCGTGCTGCGCGGCGGGCGGCCGTGCGATCTGCCGGTCACGGACCTGGTTCCCGGCGACGTGGTGCTGCTGTCGGCCGGCAACCTGGTGCCGGCCGATGCGCAGGTGCTGCAGGCCAACGATTTCTTTGTCAACCAGGCGCAGCTCACCGGTGAGCCCTTTCCGGTGGAGAAACGGGCCGGCGCAGCGCAGGACGCGGGCGCGGAACAAGCCAGGCCGCAGGCATGGCTGCTGGACGATGAGCAGCGTGTCTACATGGGCAGTTCGGTGGTGAGCGGTTCAGCGCAGGTGCTGCTCGGGCGCACCGGCAGCACCACCGCGCTCGGCCAGATCGCGCTCAGTCTGGCGCAGCAGGCGCCGCCGACCGCCTTTGAGCTCGGAACGCGGCGCTTTGGCATGCTGATCATGCGCCTGACCCTGCTGCTGGTTCTGTTCACGCTGCTGGTCAACGTGGCTTTTCATCGCTCGCTGCTGGAGTCGTTCCTGTTTGCGGTCGCGCTGGCGGTCGGGCTGACGCCAGAACTGCTGCCGATGGTGGTGTCGGTCACGCTGACCCGGGGCGCCCTGCGCATGGCCGCGCTCAAGGTGATCGTCAAGCGGCCCTCGGCCATTCAGGACATGGGCGCGATGGACGTCCTGTGCACCGACAAGACCGGCACCCTGACCGAGGCCAGGATCCGGCTGGAGCGCCATGTCGACGCCAGCGGACAGGACAAGCCCGCCGTGCTCGCCCTGGCTTACCTGAACAGCTACTTCGAGAGCGGGCTCAAGAGTCCGCTCGACGATGCCATTCTGGCGCACGAGGACATCGACGTCTGCGACTGGCGCAAGATCGACGAGGTGCCGTTTGATTTCGAGCGCCGCCGCGTGTCGGTGCTGGTGCAGCGTGAGCGCGCGCGCCGCCTCGTGGTCAAGGGCGCGCCCGAGGATGTGCTGCGCCTGTGCACGCAGTACCAGGACAGCGGTGGCGCCAGCGTGCCGCTCGACGCGGCCGCGCACCAGCGCATCGCCGCGCTGTTCGACGATCTTGGGCGCGAAGGTTTTCGGGTGCTGGGCATCGCCTGGCGCGATGTGCCGATCGATCATCCGCACGCCAAGGTATCCGACGAGAGCGAACTGGTGTTCGCGGGTTTTGCCGCCTTTCTGGACCCGCCCAAGGCCAGCGCGGGGGAGGCGCTCAGGACGATGGCGGCCAGCGGCGTGGCGGTAAAAGTCCTGACGGGCGACAACGAACTGGTGACGCGCCATGTTTGCAACGAGCTCGGCGTGGCGATCACGGGCGTCCTGACCGGCGTCGAGGTGGCGACGATGAACGACGACGCGCTGCGCGCCAGGGTCGAGGGCGTCAATCTGTTTTGCCGCGTCAATCCCTCGCAGAAGAACCGCATCATCCTGGCGCTCAAGGCGCGCGGTCATGTGGTCGGCTACCTCGGTGACGGCATCAACGATGCACCGTCGCTGCACACCGCCGACGTCGGAATCTCGGTCGACGACGCGGTCGACGTGGCCAAGCAGGCGGCTGCCATGATCCTGCTCGAGCGCGACCTGATGGTGCTGCACAAGGGCATCCTGGAGGGACGCAGGACCTTTGGCAACGTGATGAAGTACATCATGATGGCCACCAGCTCCAACTTCGGAAACATGTTCAGCATGGCCGCGGCCACGCTGTTCCTGCCCTTCCTGCCGATGCTGCCGCTGCAGATCCTGCTCAACAACCTGCTCTACGACGTCTCGGAGATCACGCTGCCGCTGGACAACGTCGATGAGGAGGACCTGGCGCAACCCAGGCGATGGGACATGGGCTTCATCCGCAACTTCATGCTGACCATCGGCCCGATCAGCTCGCTGTTTGATTTTCTGACCTTCTACCTGCTGATCCGCCTGTTCGATGCGAACGAGTCGCTGTTTCGCACCGGCTGGTTTGTCGAGTCGATCGCGACCCAGGTGCTGGTGATCTTTGTCATCCGCACGCGCCGCAACCCGCTGCGCAGTCACCCCAATCGCTGGCTGATCCTGACCTCGCTGGCGGTGGTGCTGACGGCCATGGTTCTGCCGTTCACGGCGCTGGCGCCGTATCTGGGCTTCACGCCTTTGCCGGCGTCATTCTTCGGCCTGCTGGGCGCTTTGCTGATCTGCTACCTGCTGATGGTCGAGGGGGGGAAACAATGGTTCTACCGGCGGCTGATGAAGGCCTGACAACGACACAGGCGGCGCAGCGCCTGCGGCAGGACGGCCCCAACGCACTGCCGGGCGAGCAGGGGCGCAGCCTGCGCGCCATCGTGCGCGAGACGCTGCAGGAGCCGATGTTCATGCTGCTGATGGCGGCCGGTTCGCTCTATCTGGTGCTCGGTGATCTGCACGAAGGCCTGATTCTCTTCGGCCTGGTGCTGGTGGTGCTGGCGCTGACCCTGTATCAGGAGGGCAAGACCGAGCACGCGCTGGCGGCCCTGCGCGAGCTGAGCAGCCCGCGCGCGCTGGTGCTGCGCGACGGCCAGGCGCAGCGCATCGCCGGCGCCGATGTCGTGCGCGGCGACATCCTGCTGCTGGCCGAGGGCGACCGCATTGCGGCGGACGCGCTGCTGCTCAGCGGCAGCGAGGTGCAGGTCGACGAGTCGCTGCTGACGGGCGAGTCGGTGCCGGTGGCCAAGCTGGCAGATCCGGCGGGCGCGGGCGATCCGCAGGCCGCCCTGTTCTCGGGCACGCTGCTGGTCAACGGCCACGGCACGGCGCGCGTGACGGCGACCGGGGCGAGAAGTGAAATCGGGCGCATCGGTACGGCGCTGCAATCGCTGACCAGTGAGCGCTCGCCCCTCAAAAGACAGACCGCCAGGCTGGTCAAGGTGCTGGCCTTGATCGCGTTTGGATCGAGCCTGTGCCTGATCGTCGCCTACGGCCTGTTGCGCGGCGACTGGCTTGGCGCCCTGCTGGCCGGCATTGCGCTGGCCATGGCCCTGCTGCCGCAGGAGTTCACGGTGGTGCTGACCGTGCTGCCGGCGCTCGGTGCCTGGCGATTGTCGAAGCAAAATGTGTTGACGCGGCGCATCGCGTCGATCGAGACGCTGGGTGCGACCTCGGTCCTGTGCGCGGACAAGACCGGCACCCTGACCGAGAACCGCATGACGGTCGCCAGGCTTTACGTGCAGGAGCGCGCCGCCGCACCGGGCGACACGCTGGTGCTTGATTACGCTGGCGGCGCCGAGTTGCCCGAGGCGTTCCATGCGCTGGTCGAGTATTCGATACTGGCGAGTGTGGCCGCCCCGTTCGATCCGATGGAGAAGGCCTTTCACCGGCTCGGGCAGCATTTTCTGCAGAACACCGAGCACTTGCATCGTGACTGGACCCTGGTCCAGGAATATGGGCTCACGCCTCAGTTGCGCGCGATGTCGCATGTCTGGCAGGCGCTCGACGGGAGCGGCGACGGCCTGGGGCATATGGTGGCGGCCAAGGGCGCGCCCGAGGCCATCATCGAGCTCTGCCATCTGGACGCCGACGCCAGGACCCACATTGACGCCGCCGTCGACGCCATGGCGGAGTGCGGCCTGCGCGTGCTGGGCGTTGCGCGGGCCCGCTTTGCGGGGCGGCAATGGCCCGCCGTCGAGCACGATTTCGAGTTTGAATTCGTCGGCCTGCTGGGGCTGGCCGACCCGCTGCGACCGGAGATTGTGGACGCGGTGGCCGAGTGCCACAGCGCCGGAATCCGGGTCGTGATGATCACCGGCGACTATCCCGCAACGGCGCAGGCGATTGCCAAGTCGGCGCGGCTCGACGTCAGCCAGCCGGACCAGTTGCTGACCGGTGACGATCTCGCGCTCATGGGCGACGCCGCGTTGCGCGAGCGCATGAAACGGGTGAACGTCTGCGCCCGCATTGCCCCGCAGCAGAAGTTGCGCATCGTGCAGGCCCTCAAGGGCAGCGGCGAGATCGTCGCCATGACCGGCGACGGCGTGAACGACGCGCCGGCGCTCAAGGCCGCGCATGTCGGCGTCGCCATGGGCGGGCGCGGCACCGATGTGGCGCGCGAGGCGGCGTCGATCGTGCTGCTCGATGACAACTTCGCCTCGATCGTGCGCGCGGTGCGCCTGGGCCGGCGCATCTTCGACAACCTGCGCAAGTCGATGTCCTACATCCTGGCGGTGCACGTGCCGATTGCCGGCCTGGCCCTGCTGCCGGTGTTGCTGGGCTGGCCGACCGTGCTGTTCCCGCTGCACATTGCGTTTCTGGAACTGGTCATCGACCCGGCCTGTTCCATGGTGTTCGAGAACGAACCCTCCGAGTCGGATGTCATGCGCCGGCCTCCGCGCGACGCCCAGGCCCCGCTGTTTGCCGGCATGACGCTGGTGCTGGCGCTGCTGCAGGGGCTGGGCGTGTTGCTGGTGGTGCTGGCGGCCTTTGCCTGGGGCGCGAGTTGGCTGAGCGAGCCGGCGGCGCGCGCCTTTGCCTTCACCACGCTGGTGGTCGGCAATGTGGCGCTGATCTTCTCGAATCGCTCGCTTGGCAGTTCGCTGCGGGACTCGCTGCGCGTGCCCAATCGCATGTTGTGGACCGTGACGCTGACAACCCTGGCGCTGCTCGGGCTCGCGCTCTACCTGCCGTGGCTGGCGCGCCTGTTCTATTTCTCCGCCCTGTCGCCGCGCGATCTGCTGACGGCGGTCCTGCTGGGCTTGCTCAGCGTGCTCTGGTTCGAGGTGATCCGGTTCGCTCGCCGCCTGGCAACGGGTGCGCCCGCAACCGGGCAGGCGCGTCAATCCTGAACCCGCACCGGCACCCTGGGTGCCAGCGCGCACATCAGTTCATAGCCCAGCGTGCCGGCGCAGTGCGCCACTTCATCGATGCCAAGCAGCGCGCCGTTTGCGGCACGGCCCCACAGGGTGACGGCGCTGCCGAAACCGGCCTGCGGCAGCGCCGTCAGGTCGACCGCCAGCATGTCCATGCTGACCCGGCCCAGTGTGCGCGTGCGGACGCCGCCGACCAGCACCGGCGTGCCGCTCGGACAGACCCGCGGGTAGCCGTCGGCGTAGCCGCAGGCGGCAACGCCAACGCGCATCGCCTGGTCGGCGACAAAGGTCGAGCCATAACCGACGCTGTCACCGGCTGCAAGCTCCTGGGTGGCGATGATTCTTGTCTCCAGCGTCATGGCCGGCAGCAAGCCCCAGTCGGCGGCGCTGTGCTGCGGAAAATCGGGCGCGCTGCCGTAGACCGCAATGCCGGGGCGAATCCAGTCGGACGCCGCCGCGCTGTGGCAAAGGGCGGCGGCGCTGTTGCTGAGCGAGCGTTCGCCCGGCAGGTCGGCCGTGGCGGCGTCAAAGACCGCCATCTGTGCGTCAACGCCGCGCTCGCCGTCGGCATCGCTGAAGTGCGTCATCAGCGAAATCTCGCCGACCTGCGGCAGGGCGTTGAGGCGCGTCCAGGCGGCGCGGTAACGCCCGGGCGTGAAGCCGAGCCGGTTCATGCCGGAGTTCATCTTCAGAAAAACCCGCTGCGGCACATTGGTCTTGTGCTGCGCCAGCATGTCGATCTGCTCATTGCAGTGCACCGTGTGCCAGAGGTCCAGCCGCGAGCACAGTTCGAGGTCGCGCAATTCGAAGACGCCCTCGAGCAGCAGGATCGGGCCGCGCCATCCCAGGCGCCGCACGCGTTCAGCCTCGTCCAGATCGAGCAGCGCGAAGCCGTCGGCTGCGCGCAGTCCCTCATAGACACGCTCGATGCCATGCCCGTAGGCATCCGCTTTCACGATCGCCCAGACCCGCGAGTCCGGTGCGCTGGCGCGCGCGCGCGCCAGATTGTGACGAAGCGCGGCAGAATGAACAGTGGCAAGAATCGGGCGAGGCATGGTGCTGGGCAGATAACGCAAAGGAGCGCAGTGCTGATTTTGACAGGTAGGACGTGCTATAACGCGGCATCGCCTGGAGACAAATTAAAGATTCAATCGCCTCGGCCACGCCAAGGTGCCCCTGTAGACAATGAAACGCGGCTTTTTTATCATCATGTCGGCGCAGTTTTTCAGCTCGCTGGCCGACAACGCGCTGTTTGTCGCGGCTGTCCAGTTACTCAGATCCAGCAAGGCGCCGGAGTGGCAGCAGGCCGCGCTGGTGCCAATGTTCGCCCTGTTTTACGTGGTTCTGGCGCCCTTTGTCGGGGCCTTTGCCGACGCCATGCCCAAGAGCCGGGTCATGCTGATCAGCAATTTCATCAAGGTGGCAGGCTGTCTGATGATGTTGTTTGGCACCCATCCGCTGATGTCCTATGCCATCGTCGGTCTCGGTGCCGCCGCCTATTCGCCCGCGAAATACGGCATCCTGACCGAGCTGCTGCCGGCTTCGCAACTGGTCAAGGCCAACGGCTGGATCGAGGGTCTGACCATCGCCTCGATCATTCTGGGCGTGCTGCTTGGAGGACAACTGGTGGGGCCGATCCTGGCGCCCATGCTGCTCGCGTTTGACTTCCCGCTGCTCGACACCAGCATCGATTCGGCGCCCGAGGCCGCCATCAGCGTGCTGATCCTGGTGTACTTGCTGGCTGCCTGGTTCAACACCCACATTCCCCTGACCGGCGTTGAAATGCGACCCATGCCGCGCCGGCTGACCTCGCTGCTGCCCGATTTCTGGACTTGCAACGCGCGGTTATGGCATGACCGACTGGGCCAGATTTCGCTCGCCGCGACGACCCTGATATGGGGCGTGGCCGGCAATCTGCGCTTTATCGTGCTGGCGTGGGCCGCCGCCGCGCTCGGCTATAGCGTGACGCAGGCCTCGGCCCTGCAGGGCGTGGTGGCGATCGGCATGGCGGCCGGGGCGGTGGCGGCGTCGATGCGCATGCGGCTTGAAGACGGCCCGCGCGTGATCACGCTGGGCATCGTGATGGGCCTGCTGATCATCATGCTGATCTTCATCACCAACGTCTGGGTCGCCGCGCCGTTCCTGATCCTGCTCGGTGCGCTGGGTGGCTTTCTGGTGGTGCCGATGAACGCCCTGCTGCAGCACCGCGGTCACAATCTGATGGGCGCCGGGCGCTCGATTGCGGTGCAAAACTTCAATGAACAGGCCTGCATTCTGGCGCTCGGCGCGGCCTACAGCCTGTCGACCGGTGTTGGTCTGCCGACCTTTGCCGCGATCACCGCGTTTGGCCTGGTGATTGCGGGCTTCATGTGGCTGATCAAGGGCTGGTACCGGCGCAACTGGATTTTGCACCGTGCCGAAGTTGAGCATTTGCTGGACATCGCGCGCAATGACAAATTTGAAGGCTGACGCGGCGCAAACCTTGCCGAACAACGCCGTCAGCGCGGAGCGATTTTGCCTCACTCGCAGCTGAACCGGGCGGCGCTGGCGGCAGCGGCGCTGATTCTCAACGCCTTTGTTTTTGGACTCTCGTGGTGGCCTCTTCGGGCGCTGCAGGGTCATGGTCTGCATCCGCTGTGGGCCACGGCGCTGACATTGGGTTTTGCCCTGCTGTGCCTGTTGCTGCTGCGACCGCTGGCCTGGCGTGGGCTGTTCAGGCATCCGATGCTCTGGTGGCTGCTTCTGGCCTCCGGACTGACCAACGTCGGTTTCAACTGGGCGGTGACGGTGGGCGATGTGGTGCGCGTCGTCCTGCTGTTCTACCTGATGCCGGCCTGGGTGGTCTTGCTGGCCTGGCCACTGCTCGGAGAAAGACCCGGTCCGGCTTCGGTTTTTCGTCTGGCGCTGGCGCTGATCGGCGTGGTGATTGTGCTGAAGACACCGGCTTCCCCCTGGCCGGTTCCGGAATCGCTGGCGGACTGGTTGGCGCTGATGGGCGGCTTCTGTTTTGCCGTGACCAACATCCTGCTGCGCAAACTCAATCAGACACCCGAGGACGGGCGCATGCTGGCGATGTTTGCCGGCGGCACCCTGATGGCAAGCGCCGCCGCCTTGCTGGGCATGCAGTGGGGTCTGGTGAGCGCGCTGCCGATGCCGCAAGCGTCCTGGTCGGCGCTGGCCGTGGCGACCGGGCTGGCGCTGCTGGTCGGCAACCTGGCACTGCAGTACGGCGCCGCCCACCTGAATGCCGGCACCACCTCCATCATCATGCTGTCCGAAGTCGTGTTTGCCAGCGTCTCCTCGGTGCTGCTGGGAACCGGCGAGCTTTCGCTGCGAACGCTGCTGGGGGGCAGCCTGATCTTATTGGCCTCACTGCTGGCAGTGGTGTCGTCTGGCCGACAGCGCTGAATTTTCCCGGCGTGCGAAACTCGGTTCCCCCGGACCCGACCAGGCACCTACGCCATGCGCACTGTTTACGATTTTGAAGCCCTGCAGATCAATGGCAAACCGATCGCCCTGAAGAACTTCAAGGGCAAGGTCATGCTGATTGTCAACACCGCGAGCGCCTGCGGCTTCACGCCGCAGTTTGCCGGTCTGGAGGAACTGCACCAGGCCCATGGCAAAAAGGGCCTGGTGGTGCTGGGCTTTCCATGCAACCAGTTTGGCGCCCAGGACGCCGGCAGCAACGGTGACATTGCCGAGTTCTGCCAGTTGAACTATGGCGTCAGTTTTCCGATGATGGCCAAGATCGAGGTCAACGGCGCGCAGGCGCACCCGCTTTACCAGTGGCTCGCCAGCGCGGCGCCCGGGCTGCTCGGCAGCAAGTCGATCAAGTGGAACTTCACCAAGTTCCTGGTCGGCAGGGATGGCAGCGTCCTCAAGCGCTACGCGCCCACTGACACGCCAGCCAGCCTGGCCAAAGACATCGAGGCCGCGCTGGCGGCCTGACCGCGCCGCCAGCGTCTGCTCAAATGCCGGGCGTCGCCAGATAGGCGGCGATGTCGGTCAACTCGGCGCTCATGAATTTGCCCGAGTACAACATTCCCATGCCGCCCATATTTCCGCTGATGGCGTTGAGAATGACGCTCGGCGCGTTGGCCCCGCTCAGGATCTTGTTCTTGCTCGGTGGCGTGCCGTGGCAACTCCCGCAGGTGTTGGCGACATAGAGCGCCTTTCCGTTGACCGCTGATGCGCTCGGGGGCGTGGGTGTGGGCGTGGGCGTGGGCGTGGGCGTGGGAGTGGGCGTTGGAGTTGGAGTTGGAGTTGGAGTCGGTGTCGGTGTCGGTGTCGGTGTCGGTGTCGGTGTCGGTGTCGGTGTCGCGCAGTGTGCGAAAGTCGGCGCCATGGTTTTCATTACCCGGTCGCAATCGTCATCGATGGCGCTGCTGCTGCAGGCGTGCATGACTTCACTGCTTTCCGCGGCGGCCCGGATCTCGCTCAGGCGGCTCAGCAGGTCGCTGTCGCTGCTCTTGTCCCGGCTGTGATCCGCATCGGCGCAGGCACTGCCGGCCGTGGAAGCCGCGGCGGCATTCAGGGCGCCGATGACCAGCAGACGGGAGACTTCACCGGCCTTCTTGTGCTCGGCGCTCCTGTCGCGCGCGGCAATGAAATTGTCAAGTGGTGAAACGCTCAGGCCAGTCTGGCTCTTGACGTAGTTTTCGGCAACTTCCAGGCTGACTTTGTCGCTGCGAATCTTGATCTCCACCATATTTGTCAGAGGGCTGATCACATCGAGTCTGCCGGCCGGCGCGCTCAGGGTGTAAGCCTTGGTGACCGGGCCGGTGTCGGCGTCCACCGCGTCTGTGCCAATCATGGCCAGAAGCCTTGCGCCCGCCAGGGCGGCAGCCGGGATGGCCAGCGTCACCTTGCCGCTGGCGTCCGTGCGGCCCTGGATTTCGCTGCCGTCGCAAAGGCCGTTGTTGTTGGCGTCGACGCAGACCAGCGCGTTGCGGATCAGGCCGTCCATGACGGTGGTCGTCACCGCCGTCGTGGTGGCGGTGTTGTCCATGCCCCCGCCTCCGCATGCGCTCAGGGCGGCTGCCGCGACCAGGCAGAGCGAGAAATGATAAAGGGTACTTTTCATGGTGGGACTCCGGTTGTGAAAAAGGGAATATTTCCCAAGTATTCTAGGCGGAGCAGAATGATTGTCAAGCCAAACGGCATATTTTCGGGAAAATTAACCAAAATTTGTGCGTAACAGTTTGTTCGGGCACAATCGCCTCTCGTATGAAAACAAAGCGCCATGACCAAGTCGCCACCAAGCCCTGACTCCGCAACACCGGCCGCCGCCGGCCTGCCCGAGCCGGCGCTGGCGGCGCAGGCCGTCGCCCGGGTGCTGCAGCCACTGGCGCGCCTGATGATCGATCATGGTTTGCAGTTGCCGTCGATGGTCGAGTTGCTGAAGAAGGCGCTGGTGCAGGAGGCGCAGGCGACCTATGGCCTGGCCGACAAGGGCAGCTCGGACACCCGTATCGCCTTGCTGACCGGGGTTCACCGCAAGGACGTCAGGCGCCTGCGCGAAGCGCCGGTCAGCGCCGAGCCGGCCGCTCCGCTGGTGCCGGTGGCGGCGTCGGTGGTGGCGCGCTGGATCAGCGAGCCGCGCTACTTGAATGCCGATCAGAGCGCCCGGGCGCTGGCGCGCACGCCGCGTCGCAGCAAGGCCGGCGAGCCCGATTTCACCACGCTGGTGGCTGAAGTCAGCCGCGATGTCGGCGCCCGGGCGGTGCTTGACGAGCTCGAGCGCCTGGGTGTGGTTGAACGCCGTGGTGGCGATCATGTGGAGCTCAAGTCCAGCGCCTTCGTGCCGCATGAAGGATTGCTGGAATCATTTCATTTTCTGGCCGCCAGTGTCAGCGATCATTTGAGCGCCGCAGTGCACAACCTGGCGCCAGACCGGACCGGGCCGCTGATGCTCGATCAGAGCGCCTTTTCGCAGGACCTGTCGGCCGCGCAGGCGGCGCAGCTGCAGCAGCAGGCACGCCGCCTGTGGGCCACGGCGCTGAAACAGTTTCTGCAGACCGCCACCGTGGCCGAACAGCGCAGCCAGGGTGAGCAGGGACCCAGGCGCCGGGTCCGCTTTGGCGTCTACTTTTATGACAGCTTGCAGCCCGAGGCCGGGACGGCGACGCCAGAGCCGCCGGGAGCACGAAAAAGCAGGAGGAGAAAATAGCATGAAGCAGCCAGAAAATCCGGGTGCCAACCTGACGCGGCGCCACTGGATGGTGCTCTCGGCGTCGGCCCTGAGCGCCGGTTGCGGCGGTGGTGTCGACCTGGCGTCCCTTCCTGGCACGGGCGGCACAGGCATTTTTGCGCAGGGTCCGATTTCGGGCTTTGGCAGCGTGATCATCAACACCATCCGTTTCGATGAGGCGGCCGCGGTGGTTCGGCTCGACGGCCAGAGCGCCACGGCTGCGGACTTGCGCCTGGGGATGGTGGCCAGTGTGCAGGGCGAGCGTGGCGCCGATGTGACTCTGGGCCGGGCCAGCAGCATCGAGGTCTGGTCGATTGCGCAGGGGCTGGTCAGCGCCGGGCAGGCCACACCCGGGGCCAGCGGCCAGTTTACGCTGGCTGGCATGACGCTGCTGACCGATCCCAACACGGTGTTCGAAGGGAGCACCTCGGCAAAGCCTCTGGGCGTCGGTCAGCGTGTTGCGGTCTGGGGTTTGCAGGCGGGCGCCGACGCTCGCAGTTGGCGCGCGACGCGCGTCGCGATTGCAACCTCGACGGCGGTGGTCAATACCGGTTTCATCAGCGTCGCCAGTTCGCGGCGCAACATCAACGGCATGATGCTTTCCGGCGAACCGGTTCGCTCGCTGGCCGAGGGCGTGATGGTGCGGGTGCTGGGCAGTTTGTCCACGGCGGATGGCAGCCTGGAGGTGCAAAGCGTCGAACTGCCCGGCCCGACTGCGGCGGCATCGCAGCAGGGCGAGGCGGAAATCAAGGGGCTGGTGACCAGCGCACCGTCAGCCAGCGGCTTCAATCTTGGCAGCATCACGGTCGACGCCAGCCACGCCAGCTACGAGCCGGCCAATGCCCGGATTACCCTTGGCGCCAGCGTCGAAGTCGGCGGTACCTGGCAAGCGGGCGTGCTCAAGGCGTCCAGAATCGAACTGCAGGATGCGCAAAAGGTCGAAACAGTGGAGCTCAGCGGTCGGATCGAGGCCTTCACCAGCCTGTCCAATTTTGTGGTGCGCGGGCAGCGCTGCGACGCCAGCGGCGTGAGCATTGCCGCTGGCACGCTGGCCGCCCTCAAGGTCGACGCCCGGATCAAGCTCAAGGGCATCAAGGCCGGCGACGTCTTGCGCGTTACCGAAATTGCGCTGGACAACTGACGCCGGCCGAATTCAGAACCGCCTCGCGCGCAGTCGCGTGGCCGCTTCGCGCAGGCAGGCCGCGGTGGTGTCCCAGCCAAGGCAGGCGTCGGTGATGGAGACGCCATAGCGCAGGTCTTGAGCGCGTCCCAGCTTCTGGTTGCCTTCGAACAGGTTGGATTCCAGCATGACGCCCTTGATCGACTGGTTGCCATCGACAATCTGGTGCACCACGTCCTTCAGCACCAGCGCCTGCAACGCATGATTCTTGCGCGAGTTGGCGTGGCTGCAGTCGACCACGATGTTCACCGGCAGGGAGGCAGAATTCAGGGCCGCCTCAGCCTCGGCGACCGCGACCGAATCGTAATTCGGCACCGCGCCGCCACGCAGAATCAGATGGCCGAAGGCGTTGCCGCGGGTCTGCGTCACGGCCACCTGGCCGTCGCCGTTGATGCCCAGAAAGGCGTGCGGCTGGGCCGCCGACAGCATGGCGTTCAGCGCGACCTCCAGATTGCCATCGGTGCCGTTCTTGAAGCCGACCGGGCTCGACAGGCCGCTGGCGAGTTCGCGGTGCGTCTGGCTCTCGGTGGTGCGTGCGCCAATGGCGCTCCAGGCGATCAGGTCGCCGAGGTAGTGCGGCGTGATCGGGTCCAGCGCCTCGGTGCCGCAGGGCAGCCCGAGATCATTGAGGTCAACCAGCAGGCGGCGCGCGACGCGCAGGCCCTCGTCGATGCGAAAGGTGTCGTCCATGCGCGGGTCGTTGATCAGTCCTTTCCAGCCGACGGTGGTGCGCGGCTTTTCGAAATAGACCCGCATCACCATGAAAAGCTGGTCCGCCAGTTCATCGGCCAGCGCCTTCAGACGGTGGGCGTATTCCATCGCGGCATGGGTGTCGTGGATCGAGCAGGGCCCGACCACCACGAACAGGCGTGGATCGCGAGCGCCCAGGATATGGCTCAGGGCGAGCCGCGCGGCGCCGACGGTCCGGGTCGCCTGCGCGCTGACGGGGATTTCTTCGTGCAGTTGCGAGGGTGGCAGCAAGGTCTGCTGCGACACCACGTTCAGGTTTTCAAGGGCGGTCGGGAAGGTCATAAGGCAGGCGGGTCGGAATGGTTCAGGCGCTTTCGGGCGCGGGCAACCGTCGAGTTTAGAGCGCTTTGTGCAGCGCCTGATCCAATACCTCGACCCAGTGACGCACGGGCGTGGTCGTGCCGCTCTGCAGGTGCGTGATGCAGCCGATGTTGGCGGAGACGATCAGGTCTGGCTTTCCCGTGTCAAAGGTGGCGTTCAAATGGCCGAGCTTGCGCGCGCGCAGCTCGCCTGACAGGCCCGGGTTGAGCACCGAGTAGGTGCCCGCCGAGCCGCAGCACAGGTGCGCTTCGACGCCTGTGACGCGGATGTTGAAACCGAGCCGGCCCAGATGCTGTTCGACACCGCCACGCAACCGCTGGCCGTGCTGCAGGGTGCACGGCGGGTGAAAGGCGATGGCGCCAGCCTGCGCCGCCCGCTCAGGCAGCACCCTGTCGGCCAGCAGGCCGCTGAGTTCGGGCAGCCACTCGCTGAGGTCCCTGGTCAGCGCGCTGATGCGCGCCGCCTTGGCCGCGTAGAGCGGATCGTCCTGCAGCAGATGCCCGTACTCCTTGACCATCACACCGCAGCCGGAGGCATTCATCAGAATGGCCTCGACCTGCGCCAGGTGCGGCCACCAGGCGTCGATGTTGGCCCGCATCTGGTTCTTGCCGCCGTCCTGGTCGTTGAGGTGGAATTTCACCGCGCCGCAGCAGCCGGCCCCGGGCGCGATCACGCTCTGGATACCCGCGGCATCGAGCACGCGGGCGCTGGCGCGGTTGATGTTGGGCGACATCGCCGGCTGCACGCAGCCCGCCAGCAGCAGGACCTTGCGCGCGTGCACGGCGCTGGGCCACGGACCCGCGTCCTGGCGCGCCGGCACCTTGCCCTGCAGGACCCCGGGCAGCAGCGGTCGCAGCGTTTGCCCCAGGCGCATCGCTGGCGCGAACAGGGGCGAGGGCAGGCCCTGCCTGAGCGCCCAGCGCAGCGCGCCTTCGCCGCGCGGACGCTTCACTCTGGCATCGACCAGCTTGCGCCCGATGTCGAGCAACTGGCCATAGTTGACGCCCGAAGGGCAGGTGCTTTCGCAGTTGCGGCAGGTCAGGCAGCGGTCCAGATGGATCTGGGTCTTGCGCGATGGGGCAACGCCTTCGAGCACCGCCTTGATCAGGTAGATGCGACCGCGCGGCCCGTCGAGCTCGTCGCCCAGCAATTGGTAGGTCGGGCAGGTGGCGGTGCAAAAACCGCAGTGCACGCACTTGCGCAAAATGGCGGCGGCCGCCTCGCCATCGGCGCTGCCCGCAAATTCGGGTGCAAGATCGGTGTGCATGCCGCTCGCCTACCACTGCGCGCAGAAGCGGCCGCGGTTGAAGATGCAGGCCGGATCGAATTCCTGCTTGAGCCGCTGGTGAATCCGGGAAAGGGCAGGGCTCATGGCGCTAAAGCGCTGCGGCGCCTGGTTGCCGATCGCCTGAGGCGCCCTGAACAGGGTCGCGCTGCCACCCACCTGGGCGGCAAGCTGGTGCAGTTGCGCCAGCGCCGACAAGGGTGCCCAAAGCCAGCGCAAGCCGCCGTGCCACTCGATCAGCTGGGCGAACGGCAGCTTCAGATCGGGCGTTGTTTGCGGCACCGACAGCCGCCACAGTCCGAGCTCGGGCGCCGCCGCCTGGAAAAAGGGCAGGGTTTGCTCGCCGCAGGCGATCCAGTCGGACGCTGCCAGCGCATTGTCCATGCGCAGCGCGTCGCCGCCCAGCGACTGCATGTCGGCGAGCAGGCGCGGGCAGGCCGCCTCGACCGCGGCGGCTGCCCCGCGCAAACGCACAAACAGTTGCTCGCGCGCCGGGCCGGTGCTGTCATCCACCACCCAGCAACTGGCGTTGAGCGGCAGCGGCTGGCCGCCCCAGCGGTTCAGCAGATCGAGCGCCTGCTGCTGCCTGAGGCCGGCGCACTGAAGGGTCGCCTCGGCCGGCGCGCGCGGCAAGACCTTGAGCGAGATCTCGGTCAGGACACCGAGCGTCCCCAGGGCCCCGACCATCAGCCGCGAGACGTCGTAGCCGGCCACGTTCTTGATGACCTGGCCGCCAAAAGTCAGCAGTTCGGCTCGTCCGTTGAACAGCGTGACGCCGAGCACAAAGTCACGCACGCCGCCGGCACTGGCGCGCGCGGGCCCCGCTAGGCCGGCCGCCACCATGCCGCCGCAGGTGGCGGCGCTGACGCCCGTAGCGTCATGGCCAAAGCAGGGCGGTTCGAAGGCCAGGTGCTGGCCCTTCTCTTGCAGAGCGGCCTGCAGTTCGAGCAGCGGCGTGCCTGCGCGCACCGTGACCACCAGTTCGCTTGGTTCGTAGCTGATGATGCCGCGCAGCTCGCTGACGTCCAGCAACTCGCCCTGCAGCGACTGAGCGTAAAAGTCTTTCGAGCCGCCGCCGCGGATGCGCAGCGGCCGGCGCTGCGCTGCGGCAGAGCGTATGCGCTCGCTGATCCGGTTCAGGCTTGGGTCCATGGCAGGCGGGTGGGTTTAGTCAATGAAGAAGTTTACCGGCAAGCCCGGTGCCGCCATCCGCGTCGACAGGAGGCACCCCGACAGCGGCAGGGCATCGAGCTCTGCAGCGCTGCGTTTTTGGCGCGCCGTGGTCAGATACAGGGTCTGCAGGTCGGCCCCGCCAAAACACGGCATGGTCGGGCATTGCGCGGGGGTGTCCCACGCGGCCAGCAGGCTGCCGTCGGGCGCCAGTTGGCAGACACGCCGGCCCTCGTACATGGCAACAAAATAATTGCCCTCGATGTCCACTGCCGCGCCATCCGGGCGCCCGCCGTAGCCGGCTCCCGGATCGCCATCCGCGGCTCTTTGCGCGAACTGATGGAAGACGCGTCCCGCGCTCAGGGCAGCGCGGGGCATATCGAAATCCCAGGCGTGGACCGCATGGCGCGCGGTGTCAGCCCAGTACAGGGTTCTGCCATCGGGACTCCAGGCCAGGCCGTTGCCGGTGGTGACGGGCAAGATGGCGGGGTCGGTCTTGCGCTCGGTGCGCGGCGTGCCACCAGCGCGGCCATCGATCAGGTAGAGGGCGGCGTTGCGCCGGGCCTTGGTCTCGTCGAGGGTGCCGATCCACAAGCGCCCGAGCGCGTCGCACTTGCCATCGTTGGCGCGCATCTGCGCCGGATCGTAATCGAGGGTGGCGATTCTCTGCAGTGGCCCGCCCCAATGGCGCGCGCGAAACACGCCCTCGCGCAGCGCCAGCACCAGACCGCCGCTGGCCGCCGGCGCGATGCAGCCGGGTTCCGAAGGCAGGTCCCAGACCTCGGGCGCGCCCATGTCGGCACTGGCGCGCAGCACCTGCCGCATCGGGATGTCGATCCAGTAGAGCATCTGCTCATGCGGCTGCCAGAACGGCGACTCGCCCAACTGATTGGGCTTGCTCGTGACGTTCTGCCAGTTGCCGGGCCGGCTTGAAAGATCTTTCGTGGTTGTCATGGCGCTGGTTTTTTCCCGTCTCGATTGTGCCCTGCCGATGATCTGGCGTCGTGCCGTGCAGCGGACGAAAAAAAATCCCCCCGAGCCTGCACTCGGGGGGACAAATCCTTGGAAAAGTTACGGGTGAAAAGCGCCGCTTATCTGCTGTAGGCGGTCTCGCCGTGCGACGAGATGTCCAGGCCTTCGCGCTCTTCCTCTTCGCTGACGCGCAGGCCGATCGTCATGTCAACCAGTTTGTAGGCAACAACGGAAACAACGCCGGACCAGACGATGGTCGTCAGGACCGCCTTGAGCTGGATCCAGACCTGATCGGCCACCGGCACCGATGACACCGCCGCAGTAACCCAGTCGCCCACGACGCCGGGGCCGCCCAGGGCCTGGCTGTTGAAGACACCGGTCAGCAGGGCGCCGACGATACCGCCCACGCCGTGCACGCCGAAGACGTCCAGCGAGTCGTCGGCGCCAATCATCTTTTTCAGGCCGTTGACACCCCACAGGCAGGCGAAGCCGGCGACGAAGCCGATCACGATGGCGCCCATCAGGCCGACGTTGCCGCAGGCCGGCGTGATGGCCACCAGACCGGCGACCGCGCCGGACGCTGCGCCCAGCATCGAGGCCTTGCCGCGCATCAGCGCTTCGCCGACGCACCAGGCCAGCACGGCAGCCGCTGTTGCCGAGAAGGTGTTCATGAAGGCCAGCACGGCGGTGCCGTTGGCTTCCAGGGCCGAGCCGGCGTTGAAGCCGAACCAGCCGACCCACAGCATCGAGGCGCCGACCATGGTCAGCGTCAGGCTGTGCGGGGCCATCGATTCCCTGGCGTAACCGGTGCGCTTGCCGAGCATGAAGGCGCCGACCAGACCGGCCACCGCCGCGTTGATGTGGACGACGGTTCCGCCGGCGAAATCGAGCGCGCCCCACTGCCAGATCATGCCGGCCTTGGCGTTCATGGCGTCAACGACTTCCTTGCCGGTGTAGGCGTCCGGACCCATCCAGAACCAGACCATGTGGGCGATCGGCGTGTAGCTGAAGGTGAACCACAGCGCCATGAAAAGCAGCATCGCGGAGAACTTGATGCGCTCGGCAAAGGCGCCGATGATCAGGCAGCAGGTGATGGCGGCAAAGGTGGCCTGGAACGCCATGAACAGCAGTTCCGGAATCACCACACCCTTGCTGAAGGTGGCCGCGTTCGCAAATTCGCCCTTCATCGGATCGAACAGGCCCTTCATCAGGATGCGGTCGAAGCCGCCGATGAACTGATTGCCCTCGGTGAAGGCCAGGCTGTAGCCGTACAGGCACCACAGCACGACGATCATCGAGAAGGTGACAAACACCTGCATCAGGACCGACAGCATGTTCTTGCTGCGCACCAGGCCGCCGTAGAACAGCGCCAGGCCGGGGATCGACATCATGATGACGAAGGCGGTGGCGACGATCATCCAGGCGGTGTCGCCCTAGTAGGCGACCGGCGCCGCTGCTGCCGACGCGGTGGTGGCGGCGGCGGGGGCGCTGGCTGCGGCTGCCGCGGGCGCTGCGGCCGCAGGCGCGGAAGCGGCCTGGGCGGCTTCGGGCGCGGTGGCAGGCGCCGA
>CAIMBE010000085.1 GCA_903839085.1 uncultured beta proteobacterium
GCTTCGCTCGCAATGACAGTGTTCGGACCACCCGCAATGACAGTGTTCGGACCACCCGCAATGACAGTGTTCGGACCACCCGCAATGACAGTGTTCGGACCACCCGCAATGACGGTGTTCGGTCAACCCGCAATGACGGTGATAGGACAGCCCGCAGGGACGCTTATACATCAGCATGCGCGGGGCTCGGTGCGATTTGCTCAAGGCCGGGCTTGCCGTACCAGTAGCCGTTGCAGGCCTGCTCGGGCATCAGGGCCTGCATCGCCTGGAGCGCATCGGAGGCGGGGGTCTGGTTCAGCATCACGCTGTGGAACAGCTGCACGATGTCGGCAGTGTGCTGCGCCTGCGGGCTGATGCGCACCACATCGACGCCGATGTCGCGCAATTCGGCAAGCTCGGAGAGCAGGTTGTAGACGCGCGCCGACTGCGTCTGGATGCCGTTGAGCACCAGAAATTCTTCGCCCTCGCGGGTGCGCATCTGCAGGCCGTCGGCGTGCTCGATGCAGCGGAACTGGCAGTCGTCCTTGGGCAGGTTGTAGTGGCGCGCGGTAAAGCAGCGCGCCGAAAACGCCAGCGGCATGCGGCCATAGGCGAAGACCTCGGTCTCCAGGCCGGCGGCGCGGCCCTTTTGCAGCAGCCTGAGGTCCTCGCGCCCCATTTCGAGCGGCATGACCCAGCGCTTGAGGCCGAGCGCCGTCATCCATTGCAGGGTCGGCAGGTTGTAGATGTTGAGGTGCGGGCCGGCGACGAACGGGACCTTGCCCTCAAGGCAGTGCACCGCGCCCATGTCGTTGGCCTCGACCTGGAAGTCGCCATTGATCGACATCTCGGCAATCTTGTGCAGCAGCGTGACGTCCGAGCCCGACTCGATCAGCACCTGGGTTGACAGCACCACCTGCTTTCCGGCCTCGGTCAGGCTGGCGGCAATCTGCAGCCAGTCGGCCAGGCGCAGCTCGCGCCGGCGCGAGCAGACGGTCTCGCCGAGGTAGACGATGTCGACCGGCGTTTTGGCGATCGCTTCATAAAAGCCGAACACCGCATCGCGCGGCCAGTAGTAAAGAAGGGGGCCGAGCGAGAGCTTCATTTCCATGGCCTGTGATAGGCGCCCAAAGTGTGTTGCTGGCCTTCGGCCACCTTGTCCAGATCGTTCATCCAGGCCGGCTTGGCCGAATAGCGGTGCGGGTTCTCGCGGCAGTTGTCGATCGCTTCGCGCCAGACCCGGGTCACCTGCGCCACATAGGCCGGGCTGCGCTGGCGCCCTTCGATCTTGATGGCGCGCACGCCCATCTTCATGAGCTGGGGCAGCAGGGCCAGCGTGTTGAGGCTGGTCGGCTCCTCGATGGCGTAGTAATCGTGCTCGTCGCCGACGTCGAAGCGGCCCTTGCACAGCGTCGGGTAGCCGGCGTTCTCGCCCGGGCTGTAGCGGTCGATCAGCACGCCGTTCAGGCGCGACTCACGGCCCTGCGGGGTTTCCTGCCAGCGCACCGCCTTGGGCGGCGAGCACACGCCGTTGGTATTGGGCGCCTCTCCGGTGACGTAGCTTGAGAGCGCACAGCGCCCCTCGACCATCACGCACAGGCTGCCAAAGCCGAACACCTCGATCTCGATCGGCGTCTTTTCCAGCACCTGCTCGACCTGCGTCAGCGAGAGCACGCGCGGCAGCACGGCGCGCGAGATGCCGAAGTGCTCATGGTAGAAGTTGAGCGCCTCGTAGTTGGTCGCCGAGCCCTGCACCGACAGATGCAGGCGCAGACCCGGATGGGTTCGCACGGCGTAGTCCATCAGGCCCGGGTCGGCCAGGATGACGGCGTCGACGCCGCTCTGGGCCGTGCGGTCGACGGCGGCGCGCCAGACTTCGGGGCTGGCGGCCTGCGGGTAGGTGTTGAGCGCGACAAACACCTTGCGGCCGCGCTCATGCGCGTAGCGGATGCCGGCGTTGATGGCGGCCTCGTCAAAATTGAGCCCGGCAAAATTGCGCGCGTTGGTGGCGTCGCGAAAACCCAGGTAAACGCAGTCGGCCCCGTTGTCGACGGCGGCCTTGAGCGCGGGCAGGCTGCCCGCCGGGCAAACCAGCTCGAAGGGCGCGCCAGCAGACCCGGCCGACGCCGGCGCCGCAGAACGGTCGGATTTGGAATTCATCATGCTTAGGGATTGAACTACTCTTAAGAGGCCTTCTATAAAAATTCGCAGTTTCGTCATCGCGAGGACGCAGGCCGCGGCAATCCATCTTGCGCAATGCCAACGGCGTGGATTGCCACGCTGCGCTCGCAATGACAAATATACAGAACACCCGCACGAAGTTTACCGCGAAAATGCGGCCTGCTTCCCGCGCAATATCAACCCTCTAGATGAACCGAAGCCTCTGGCTGCTCACCATTTGTCAGGGTTTGTTCCTGACCAACAACGTCACCTTCATCGCCATCGCGAGCCCACCAAGTGCGTCTTCGCGAGGCCGCAGGCCGTGACGATCCTTGCATGGACTGTCGCGCCGGCCGTCACTGCGAGGCGCAAAGCGACGCGGCAGTCGCAACGACGTGCACGGGCAATGACGAGGATAAACGGGGATCAGGGGAAGCGGGCGTCAAGCCATTGCTTGAGCTCGGCAAAAACCGGCTCGGCGTCGAGTTCGTTGAAGATCTCGTGGTAGAGCGTCTCGAAGCAGTGGGCGCTGACGACATCGGTCGGCGCGGCGGCGGCGAAGGCGCGGCTGCCGGCCGGATTGACGAGCTTGTCGGCGCCGGCGTACAGCAGCAGGGTCGGCACTTTCCAATGGGCCGCCTCGGCCAGCGTGGCCGGGCCGCCGTCGGCGATAAAGCGCGCCAGCCGGGCCGAGATGCGGTCGTGCACCAGCTTGTCGGCGCGGTAGGCGGCGACCACGGCCGGATCGTGCGAAAGGAACGCGGGGTCGAGCCCGTTGCCGACGCGCAGGTTCGGCGCGATCGCGGGCAATACCGCGACCAGCAGTTTCTGCAGGACATTGAGCCCGGCGTCCAGCGCCGGGGATGACAGCACCAGGGCGTCGAGCGGACGCGTGGCCAGCGCGACAAAGCGGGCCGCAACCAGCCCGCCCAGGCTGTGCCCGAGCAGGATCAGCGGCGTCTCCTTGCTCATTCGGGCGCGTGTGCTGTCGATGATGTCGGACAGATCGTTCAGCAGCCGATCGTCGGTCGGCAGGCCGCCGCGCGGCCCGCCCGATTCGCCATGGCCATATTGATCATGGCCGCGCACCGCAAAACCCCATTGGTTGAGGCGGCGCGCGACGCGATCGTAGCGCCCCGCGTGCTCACCCAGACCATGCACCAGCAGGACCACCCCGCGCAGCGGTTTCCCCTCCGGCGCCGGCCAATCCTGGATGGCAAGGTTGTCACCATCGAGGGCGATAAAAGCGGAAAGGGTGCTGTCGGTCTGCATCAGGGTGTGCCTCGCAATGGCGCACATCATGCCAGTTCCGGATACGATTGTCGAACCTCCGAACAGCCACCACCCCAGCCCAGCGAGCCTCCATGACACCATCAAGCAGCCCCCCAACCACGCCAACTGCCGTGCGCCGCCGCGGCTGGCTCGCCCTTGCCGGCGCCTTGTGCCTGGGCGATCGCGCGGCGTGGGCGCAGGGCCGGCACCTGCTGCGCATCTCGACGCCGGCAGTGCCCGACGACTGGCACGCGCGCATGTGGACAGTGCTGAGGGAACAGCTCGACAAGAGCGCCAGCGGCCAGTTCGACGTGCAGATCAACTTGAATGCCGCGCTCTTCAAGCAGGGCGCCGAGCCGGTGGCGATGGCGCGCGGCAATCTGGAAATGGCGACGATTTCGGCCTTCGACATTGCCAAGCTGGTGAGCGAGTTCTCGATCTTCACCGCCGGTTACGTGATCCGCGATCCGGCGCACCTGATGAAGGTGTTCAACGGGCCGATCGGCGACGAGTTGTACAAGCAGGTCAGCGAGAAAATGGACATCACGGTGCTGGCGCCCATTTACTACGGCACCCGCCAGCTCAATCTGCGCGATGCGCGCAAGGTCAGCACGCCCGCCGATCTGAAGGGAGTCAAGCTGCGCATGCCGGGCAGCAAGGAGTGGCTGTTTCTGGGCGAGGCGCTCGGTGCCACGCCGACGCCGCTCGCCTTTGGCGAGGTCTACCTTGGCCTGCGCACCGGCACCATCGACGCCCAGGACAACCCGCTGCCGACGCTCAAGAGCGCCAAGTTTTATGAAGTGACCAAGCAGATCACGCTCACCGGCCACCTGGTCGATGTGCTCTTCATCGGTGTTGCCAACAAGCTCTGGAACAGTCTGGGCGCCGAGCAGAAAAGCAAGCTCAGGGCCGCCGCGCAGATGGCCGCGAGCTACAACAACGAGAATCGCATGGCCGACGAAAAGCAGCTGGTCGACTACTTCCGCAGCCAGGGCCTGAGCGTGACCACGCCCGACATCGACGCCTTCCGCAAAACGGTGCAAGCCGCCTACCTTCAGTCCGACTACGCCAAAACCTGGCCCAAAGGCCTGCTCGAGCGCATCAACGCGACCAGGTGAGAGCCTGCAACCACGCTGCCATGATTTCGGCCCTGCGACATTTTCTTGCGTCATTGCGCCGCTTGTTTCCGTCATTGCGCCGCTTGTTTCCGTCATTGCGCCGTTTGTTTCCGTCATTGCGACATTTCTTTCCGTCATTGCGAGCGAAGCGCGGCAATCCACTCGCTCTGGATTGCC
>CAIMBE010000086.1 GCA_903839085.1 uncultured beta proteobacterium
CCAGGCGGCTACAGCGCATGGGCTGAAGGGCTTGAGGAAGTAGGTATCGGCACCGCGCTTGCGCGCATCCAGCACGTCGCCAGCCTGACCGCGTGCAGTCACCATCGCCACGGCTATGTCTCTGAGTTTCGGGTCGCGTTTGATTGCCTCAAGAACCTGCAAACCGTTGATTTCCCCCGGCATCATGATGTCGAGAACGATCAGATTCGGGTGATGGGCTTTGGTCAGTTGCAGCGCAGCCACACCGCTGTCGGCTTCAAGGATCTTGTATTTCGCGCACAGGACTGTGACCAGCAGGCGACGAATGTAGGGGCTGTCATCGACGATCAGCACCTGGCGGGTCGGTGCCGCGCTGCCTGGCGTGACGATTGGCTGATCCATGTGTCCGCACTACTGGATGAATTGAGCGGTGGCTTGCGTGTCGCGGAATTCGTCGGCGATAGCGTCTTCGAATTGCTGTTCATGTCCGCCAAGCGCGGCTTCCATGAAGGGCAGGTTGGCGAGGTATCTGTCTTCCTCGAGCACATCGCGCAAGTGCATGCCCGCCAGCTTGCGGGGATCGATGCCGAACCACTGGGCGTAGGCCCGGTTGCCAGAGCGGTTGTGCAAACTACGGTCCCAGTGGCCGATCATGGTCGGTATCTTGCCGTCTTCGAGGTCAACACTGCGCTCTTTATCGGCCGGGCAATCAGTGGACGGTTGGGGCGCTGATTCTGCTGCCTTCATTAGCGTGGTCATGCGGCTCCTCCTGGTGGACGATCCGTGCCTTAGGCACCGACGCAATCATCGTGCTGCAAGAGGAAGGGAATGTGGCGAATTGTTAGCAGACTGCGCCTTTCTTGATTGGCTGAACAAGGCACCTAAGTTCCTTCTGATCACTTGTTGGCGGTCGATCCAAGGCTCTCAATTTGCCAAATCGCAGTTCATCGAACTCCGCGGCAAAAAAATTGTTCTTGCTATTGTTCGCAATGGGTATATCTTGTCGGATCATTGAATTTCGCTTTGGGAGGCTTATGACCGTCGATAAAGGCGAAGGGCGATCCGCGGGGGGGGGGGGGGAGGTCATGCGTGCCAGCACCCACCCAATGCCAATGGGTAAGCAAGCTTCAGCCGATCTGAGCGAGCATTTATTGCCCGATGCGGTCAAGCGCAGGCTGTTTGAACTGCGCGTATACCAGGTCGAACTCGAAATGCAAAACGTCGAATTGCGGCGTATGCAGGTTGAGCTTGATGCCGAACGCGCACGTTATTTTGATCTCTATGATCTCGCACCGGTAGGTTATTGCACGGTGAGCGAAGAGGGCGTGATTTTGGAGGTCAATCTCACCGCTGCAACCATGCTGGGAGTTCCGCGCAGCTTGCCATTCAGTCAGTCCTTGCTCGGATTCGTATCGCCAGACGATCAGGGCATTTACTTCCGAAGCCGCAAGCAACTTCTGGAGACTGGCCAAGCACAGGTCTGCGAGTTGCAGATGGTTCGCAAGGATGGCCACCGCTTCTGGGTCAGCTTGAGAAGCAGCGTGACACGCAGCGATGATGCTGTGCCGGTACTGCGTATCGTGCTAAGCGACATGGACAAGCAAAAGCAGGCTGAAATGGAGTTGCGAGCCAACGAAGAGCAGTTGCGTAACCTGTTTGAAAGAGCCAGTGATGGAATAACCATCCTGTCGGACAAGGGCAGGCTGGTGTTGGTCAATGCATCATTCGCCAAGATGCACGGTTACACCCCGCAAGAGATGCGGAACATGAGCCTGAATGCTCTCGATACACCTGAGGTTGCGCAACAGAGTTCCGAAAGAATACGACGCATTCTTTCGGGTGAGTCTTTGACCTTTGAGACAGAACACTATCACAGGGATGGTCATGTTTTCCCGTTGGAGGTGTCCGCGAGCCTGATCGTTTCAGGGGGCGAGCCGCTGATTCAGGCATTTCACCGCGACATCAGCGAGCGCAGACGGACCGAAGAACTGGTGCGCCAATTAGCCTATTACGACCCGCTTACCAAACTGGCCAATCGGATGCTCCTCAAGGACCGATTGATCCAGGCCATGCTCGCGATCAAACGCAGTGGACACTACGGCGCCCTTCTCTTCATTGATTTGGACCATTTCAAACCAGTCAATGACAAGCATGGACACAGCGTGGGCGACTTGCTGCTCGTTGAAGCGGCAAGACGAATCAAGCATTGCATTCGGCAAAGCGACACGGCTGCGCGCTTTGGTGGTGACGAGTTTGTTGTGTTGCTCGATGATTTGGCTCATGACAAGAAACAAGCCTTCGATCAGGTAGAACTGGTGGCCGAGAAGATTCGCAGTCTTCTCGCCGAACCCTATCTGTTGACAATGGCGGCAGGTGGCGTACCCAAGGCCGAATGCAACTGTACCGCCAGTATTGGCGTCGTGGTATTTCTCAACTTGGACAGTACCGAAGAAGAGGTCCTGGAGTGGGCCGATGCGGCCATGTATCGCGCAAAGGACGCTGGGCGAAATGTGATTCGATTTCATGAGTAGGCAGCAACTTGGACTGACCGCGGTCAGCGAAACCGAGAGGCAGCTTTGCGTCGGTTCTTGACGCTGGCGGTTGCGTCAATCAGTTTTCGCGTACACAGCCCCTGTCTGAAACGGGGGGGGTTGTCACCAATGTCCCGATGGCCAGCCGGATCGGATCTGGCATCGCCGCCGCCTCACACCCAATAATGCATTCATGCAAGAAAAAACCCGGCTTGCTGGCCGGGTTTCTTGATGTGGAGATCGTGCTCTACTTCAGCTTGATTTCCTTGTAGTCAACGTGCTTGCGAGCTTTCGGATCAAATTTCTTGATCAGCATCTTCTCGGGCATGGTCTTCTTGTTCTTGCTGGTGGTGTAGAAATGACCCGTGCCGGCTGTGGATTCGAGCTTGATTTTTTCGCGTGCGCCTTTGGTTGCCATGGTGTGCTCCTGGGGTTATGCCTGACCGCGCGCGCGCAGGTCTGCGAGCACGGAATCAATGCCGTTCTTGTCGATCAGGCGCAGGCCCGCGTTGGAAATCCGCAGACGAATCCAGCGGTTTTCGGTCTCGACCCAGAAACGGCGGTATTGCAGGTTCGGCAGGAACCGGCGCTTGGTTTTGTTGTTGGCGTGGGAAACCTTGTTCCCGACCATCGGGCCTTTGCCCGTGACTTCACATACGCGTGCCATGTGGACACTCCAGAAAAAATTAACAGCTTTCGCCGCACCTCGCCACACAGCTGCGTGGCGGTAAAGAGATTTGCCGACCGTCGCCGGCCCCGCGGGCGGGGCTGGCTCGAACGCCGGAAAAGCCTCGAATTATAGCGGTTTCAGCCCTGTTCGAGAAAGCGCTGCGCATCCAGCGCCGCCATGCAGCCGGTGCCCGCGCTCGTGATCGCCTGCCGGTAGACATGGTCCTGCACATCGCCGGCGGCGAAAATGCCGGGGACGCTGGTCATCGTGGCAAAGCCCTTGAGCCCACCCTGGGTCACGATGTAGCCGCCGGCCATCTCGAGCTGGCCCTCGAAGATCGCGGTGTTGGGCGCATGCCCGATGGCAATGAAGCAGCCCTGCAGCGTCAAGTCCTCGGTGGCTCCGCTGCGCACATCCTTCAGGCGCACGCCGGTGACGCCGCTGGCATCGCCAAGCACCTCGTCGAGCGCGCAAAAGGTCTTTAGCTCGATCTTGCCGGCAGCCACCTTTTCCATCAGCTTGTCGATCATGATCGGCTCGGCGCGGAACTTGTCGCGCCGGTGAACCAGAATCACCTTGCTGGCGATGTTGGACAGGTACAGCGCTTCTTCCACGGCCGTGTTGCCGCCGCCAACGACGCAGCAGACCTGGTTGCGATAGAAGAATCCGTCGCAGGTGGCGCAGCCCGACACGCCGCGCCCCATGAACGCCGCCTCCGACGGCAGCCCCAGGTACTTGGCGGATGCCCCAGTGGCGACGATGAGCGCGTCGCAGCTGTATTCGCCGCTGTCTCCGCGCAGCGTGAAGGGGCGTTTGCTGAAATCGACCGCGTTGATATGATCGAACAGGATTTCGGTCTTGAATCGCTCGGCGTGCGCCAGAAAGCGCTGCATCAGGTCCGGCCCCTGCACCCCGTTGACATCGGCCGGCCAGTTGTCCACCTCGGTCGTGGTCATCAATTGACCGCCTTGGGCGATGCCCGTGATCAGCAGCGGGTTGAGATTGGCGCGCGCCGCGTAAATGGCGGCGGTGTAGCCGGCGGGCCCGGAGCCGAGAATCAAGACCCGGGCATGTTTGGTGTTCGACATCGTGAGGGTGTTCCTGAAAAAATTTGCATGTGCCGTGTACAGTTCAGCATAGTATGACTTATTCGCTAAATACCTTGAATTCATCGAGTTCCGCGGCGGCCGGCCAACGCTCCGGCTGGCGGCGCTTTGCCGATGAGTTGGGCATCATGGCCGGGCTGGTGCTGCTGGTGTGCTGGCTGCTCGCGCTGTGGAGTTACTCGCCGCAGGATGCGGCCTGGTCTACTTCAGGCGCGGGCGGCGCGCTGCAGAACAGGCTCGGCGTGCTGGGCGCCTGGCTGGCCGATGGCAGCTATTTCCTGCTTGGGTTTTCGGTCTGGTGGTGCGTTGCCGCCGCGCTGCACGCCTGGCTCTCCAGCCTGGCCGGCTGGCTGCGCGGGCGCGATCTGCTCACCCCGGCGGCCGAGCACGGCGCCGGGACCGGTGCCGGGCCGGGGGCAAGCCGGCTCGCCTTCTGGCTCGGGCTGGCGCTGCTTTTGTGCGCCAGCGCGGCCCTGGAGTGGTCGCGCCTGTACAGCATCGAGATCCGACTGCCCGGGCACAGTGGCGGTGTCTTGGGCTATCTGGTCGGGCCCCTGAGCGTCAAGTGGTTCGGTTTTGTGGGTTCCGGACTGGTCACCATCAGCCTGGGGCTGGTCGGCTCGGCGCTGGTCTTTCGCTTTTCCTGGGGCCAGGTTGCCGAGCGGCTGGGCGCCTGGCTTTATCTGCAGATCGAGTCGCGGCGAGAGAAGCGCGAGCTCGAGCAGGACATGGCGCTTGGGCAGCAGGCCGTGCGCGAGCGCGAGGAACTGGTGGTCGAGGAGCACGAGGAGGCCGTCCGAGCGCTGGCGCTGCCCGTCAGGATCGAGCCGGTGCTGAGCGACCCGCCGAAGAGCGCGCGCGTCGCCAAGGAGCGGCAAAAACCCCTCTTTACCGAGTTGCCCGACAGCCGCCTGCCGCAGGTCGATCTGCTCGACGGCGCGCTATTGCGCCAGGAGACCGTGGCGCCAGAAACGCTCGAGATGACCAGCCGCATGATCGAGAAGCGATTGAAGGACTTTGGGGTCGAGGTGCGGGTCGTGCTGGCACAGCCCGGGCCGGTTATCACCCGCTATGAAATCGAGCCGGCGGTCGGCGTCAAGGGTGCGCAGATCGTCGGCCTGGCCAAGGACCTGGCGCGCTCGCTGAGCCTGGTATCGATCCGCGTGGTGGAGACGATTCCGGGCAAGAATCACATGGCGCTGGAGTTGCCCAATGCCAAGCGGCAGTCGATCAAGTTGTCCGAAATTCTGGGCTCGCAGATCTACAACGAAGCGCGCTCGATGCTGACGGTCGGACTGGGCAAGGACATTGTCGGCAACCCGGTGGTGGCTGACCTGGCGAAGATGCCGCACGTGCTCGTGGCGGGCACCACCGGGTCGGGCAAATCGGTCGGCATCAACGCGATGATCCTGAGCCTGCTGTACAAGGCCGAGGCCAGCGACGTGCGCTTCCTGATGATCGACCCCAAGATGCTGGAGATGTCGTTCTACGAAGGCATTCCGCACCTGCTGGCGCCGGTGGTGACGGACATGAAGAAGGCCGCCTATGGCCTGACCTGGTGTGTGGGCGAGATGGAGCGCCGCTACAAGCTGCTGAGCAAGCTCGGCGTGCGCAACCTGGCCGGCTACAACGCGAAGATCGACGAGGCCAAGGCGCGCGGCGAATTTGTCTACAACCCGTTCAGCCTGACGCCTGAAGCGCCCGAGCCGCTCGGGCGCCTGCCGCACATCGTGGTGGTGATTGACGAGTTGGCCGACCTGATGATGGTGATCGGCAAGAAGATCGAGGAACTGATCGCCCGTCTGGCGCAAAAGGCGCGCGCCGCGGGCATCCACCTGATCCTGGCCACCCAGCGCCCCAGCGTCGATGTGATCACCGGACTGATCAAGGCCAACATTCCGACGCGCATCGCGTTCCAGGTCAGCAGCAAGATCGACAGCCGCACCATCCTCGATCAGATGGGCGCTGAAGCCCTGCTCGGCATGGGCGACATGCTCTACATGCCCAGCGGCACCGGATTGCCGATTCGCGTGCATGGCGCCTTCGTCAGCGACGATGAGGTGCACCGGGTGGTGAACTACCTGAAGTCCCAGGGCGAGCCCAACTACATCGAGGGCGTGCTCGAGGGCGGCACCGACGACAGCGGCGGCGACCTGGCGGGCGAGGGCGGCAGCGGCGCCGGTGAAAAGGATCCGATGTACGACCAGGCGGTCGAGGTCGTTCTGAAGAACCGCCGGGCCAGCATCTCGCTCGTGCAGCGCCATCTCAAGATCGGCTACAACCGTGCCGCGCGCCTGGTCGAGGACATGGAAAAGGCCGGTCTGGTGAGCGCCATGAGCAGCGGCGGGCAGCGCGACATCCTGGTGCCGGTGCGGGCCGAATGATGGCGGCCGCCAAGGGAGGGTCTGCGCTGGCGCTGGCGGCCTGCATGGTGACAGCCTGGGCCGGCGGCCTGGACAGCCTCGAAGCCTTTGTCAGGACCGCAAGGAGCGGGCGCGCCGACTTCACGCAGGTGGTCACGGCGCCGGGCCGTGAAGGGCAGCCCGCGCGCAGCAAGACTTCGAGCGGAACCTTCGAGTTCTCGCGTCCCGACCGTTTCAGGTTTGTTTACCGCAAGCCCTTTGAGCAAAGCATCGTTGCCGATGGCAAGACGCTGTGGCTGCATGACGCCGACCTGAACCAGGTGACGGCCCGCAAGCAGTCCCAGGTGCTGGGTTCGACGCCGGCAGCGCTGATCGCCTCGGCTCCGGACCTGCGCGCCTTGCAAGCTGAATTTGCGCTGGCCGACGCGCCGGGCAGGGACGGTCTCGACTGGGTTCTTGCAACCCCGCGGGGCAAGGACAGCGCCCTGCAAAGCGTGCGCGTCGGGCTGCGCGGCGGCGAACTGGCGGCCCTCGAAATTCTCGACAGTTTTGGCCAGCGCTCGGTGTTGACCTTCAGCCGCTTCGAGCTCAACCCCTTGCTGTCAGGCCAGATCTTCGAGTTCAAGGCGCCGGCGGGCGCCGACGTCATCAGGCAGTGAGCGGCCATTGGTAAACTGGTCGGGTTCTGACCGAGGCAAGCATGGCTGAATCTGCAATTGCGACCATCAACTTCAAACAGGCGGCCCTGCAGTTGCTGCCGCAAGGGGCGAACTTCGAGGCCTGCCTGAGCTGTGGGCTGTGTTCCTCGGGCTGCCCGGCCTCCGGCATCGAAAACATGGACCCGCGCAAGTTCATTCGCATGGCCCTGCTGGGCATGGACGAGGAACTCTCGAACACGCCCTGGATCTGGGTCTGCACCCTGTGCAAGCGCTGCGAGTACATCTGCCCGATGAGCATCGACGTCTCCAAACTGGTGTTTCTGGCCCGCTCCAACTGGCCGCAGGACGCCAAGCCGGTCGGCATCGTGCGCTCCTGCGAAATGACCCGCGCCACCGACACCACCAGCGCCATGGGCATGTCGCCTGCCGATTTCGAGTTTGTTGTGACCGACGTGCTGGAGGAGGTGCGCGCCAGGCAAACGGGGTTCAAGCAGTTGCAGGCGCCGATTGACAAACGCGGCGCGCACTTTTTTGTCAACCAGAACTCGCGCGAGCCGATGAGCGAGCCCGATGAAATGGTGCCGCTGTGGAAGATTTTTGACATCGTCGGCGCCGATTGGACTTATGCCTCCAAGGGCTGGGCGGCAGAGAACTTCTGCATGTTCACCGGCAACGAGGCCGCCTGGAGGGAGGTCATCGAGAAGCGCGTCAACGCGGTCAACGAACTGGGCTGCGAGGTCTGGCTCAACACCGAGTGCGGTCACAGCTATTACACGATGTGGCACGGCATCGAGCGTTTTGGCCTGCAGGCCAGGTTCAGGCTGGAGAGCATCGTCACCTACTACGCGAAGTGGATCCGCGAAGGCCGCTTGCCGGTCGATGCGCGCTGGAACACCAGGGGCATCAAGTTCACCGTGCAGGACCCCTGCATGATCGTGCGCAAGGCCTATGGTGACGCGATGGCCGATGACATGCGCTTTGTCGTCAAGACCCTGGTGGGCGAGGCTAACTTCATCGACATGCAGCCCAACCGCAGCGCCAACTACTGCTGCGGCGGTGGCGGCGGTGCGCTGCAGGCCGGCATGACCGCGCACCGGCGCACCTATGGCAAGCGCAAGTTTGACCAGATCGAAGCGACCGGAGCCGCCTACGTGCTGACGCCCTGCCACAACTGCCATTCCCAGATGCACGACATCGGGCGCTTCTACGGCGGCAACTACGGCATTGTTCACCTGTGGACGCTGATCTGCCTGTCCTTGGGAATCCTTGGCAAGAACGAGCAACTCTATCTGGGCGCGGACCTGCTGGTCTGAAGCCGTTCACGCACCGGAGCCACCATGAGCGCCACCCCTGTTCGCAGCGCCCAGAGCAGCCGCACTCTTGAAACCGAGGTCCTGATCATTGGCGGCGGCGTGACCGGCGCGGGCATCATGCGCGATCTGGCGCTGCGCGGCATTCACAGCATCCTGATCGACAAGCGCGACCTGTGCGCCGGCGCTTCGGGCGGCAACCATGGGCTGCTGCACTCGGGCGCGCGCTATGTCTCCACCGACCTCGAGGCGGCCATCGAATGCCGGCAGGAGGGGGCGTTGCTCAAACGCCTGGCGCCGCAGTGCATCGACGCCGCAGGTGGTCTGTATGTCGCCGTGGAGGGCGATGACCCCGAATTTGCACAGGCGTTTGCGGGCCTGTGCCAGCGCGCGGGCATTGACTGCGAGGAACTGGGCCTGGCCGAGGCCCGGCGCCTGGAACCCCTGCTGTCAGAGCGGATGTACAAGGCGGTGCGCGTGCCCGACGCCAGCATCGACCCGTTTCATCTGGCCTTGCTCAACGTCGAATCTGCGCGCCAGGTGCTGGGCAGCGTGTACCTGCCGCACACCGAGGTGCTGGGCTTCGAGTCGGCGGACGGCGAGATTCGCGCTGCCACCTGCCGCGACCACCTGAGCCAGAGCCCGGTCACCATCCGGGCACGCCAGTTTGTCAACGCGGGGGGCGCCTGGTCGATGAACATCGCTCGCCTGGCCGGCTGCCAGGATGTTCACCTGCTGTACGCCAAGGGCACCATTCTGGTCACCACCGACCGCCTGACGCAGCGCGTGGTCAACCGGCTGCGTCCGCCCGGCGACGGCGACATCCTGGTGCCCGGCGGTACCGTGTCGCTGCTGGGCACCACCTCGTCGCGCACCGATGATCTCGAGCGCGTCGGACCCACTGCCGAGGAGATCGACCGCAATATCCGCGAAGGCTCGGCCATGATTCCGGCGCTCGCCGGCGCGCGCTACATCCGTGCCTTCAGCCGCGTGCGGCCGCTCCTGCAGGCAGACGGCGCGGCCTCGGACCGCGCGGCCAGCCGTGGCTATGCGCTGCTCGATCACCGCTCACAGGGCCTGGGCAACTTCTGCACCATCACCGGCGGCAAGCTGACCACCTACCGTCTGATGGCCGAAAAGGCCGCTGACCTGGTCGCGAGCCGGCTTGGCAATGCCCAGCCCTGCAGCACCGCCAGCGTCGCGCTGCCCGACGACGGCGACTGCAATTGGAGCGAGGCTGCCACGGCGCCAAGAAAAGGCCTGCGCAAGCACGACCCCGATGACCTGATCCTGTGCGAATGCGAAATGCTGCCGCAGTCGGCCATCGCCCAGATTGCTGCCGGCGCGCCGGGCATCGACGCGCAGCCCACGCTCGAATCCATCGCCCTGCGTTCGCGCGCCGGCAAGGGCCCTTGCCAGGGCTCGTTCTGCGGCATCCGCATCGGCTCCTACCTTTATGACCAGGGCCACTACCGGGACCGCGCCGGGCTGAAGAATTTGCGCGATTTCTTCGACGAGCGTTTCAAGGGCCAGCGCAGCGTTGGCTGGGGCCAGCAGGCGGCGCAGATCGAACTGGCCGAGGCCATGCATTGCGGCCTGCTGGGCCTGGACAAGCTGGAGGACAACTGATGCAGCACGCCCCCACTGTGCAGCGCAGCGCCACATGAATCAAGAACCGCGCCATTTCACCACCCAGTTGGCCGTGATCGGATCGGGCATCGCGGGCTTTGCCGCATCCATCTTCGCTGCCCGGCGCAATATCCGCAGCGCCCAGGTTGGAAACACCGGTGCCGTGGCCTACACCACCGGTTATCTGGACTTGATTGGCAAGCAGGGCAGCGCGCCGGGCAGCGTCGCCGACCCCTGGCAAGCGCTGAAGACCCTGCGCGAGAGCGAACCGCAACACCCGTTGAGCCGGGTCGCCCAGGCTGAGATTCGCCAGGCGTTTGCCGAATTCACCGAGTTTCTGGGCGAATTCGGATTGGCCTACAGTGCGCCTGGTGAGCGCAACCTCACCGCGCTGAGTCCGATCGGCACGCTCAAACCCACCCTGTGCATGCCCGCCACGATGGCGGCCGGGCCCGCGGCGCTGGCCGGCAACGCGGCCTGCGTGATCGTCGACATCCATGGCCTCAAGGGCTTCAGCGGTGCCGAGATGGTGGCCAATCTGGGTCAACAGTGGCCGGCACTGAGCACACAGCGCGTCACTTTCCCCGACATGGCGCGCGGTGAGGTCTATCCTGAAGTCATGGCCCGCGCGCTGGAGGTTCCCGCGACGCGCGCGAAGTTCGCCGCCTTGCTCAAGGCGCTGGCCGGACCGGCCACGGTGATCGGACTGCCCGCGATTCTGGGCATGCATGGACCCGATCAGGTGCATGCTGAACTGGAGCGCCTGAGCGGCCTGGAGATCTTTGAAATTCCGACCATGCCACCCTCGGTGGCGGGCTTGCGCCTGCGCGAGTTGTTCGAGCAGGCTCTGCCGCGCAAAGGCGTGACGCTGATCCCGCAGCAAAAGGTCAGCGCCTTGAGTTTTGAGGATGACGGCGCGACGCTGGCCCTGAGCGACAGCTACGGCGCGATCCGTGTCCATGCCCAGGCGGTCATTCTGGCCACCGGGCGCTTCATGAGCGGCGGACTGCATGCCCATCAATCCGGGGTGCGCGAGCAACTGCTCGACCTGCCGGTGACCCAGCCGGCCAGCCGCGCCGAGTGGTACCGCGAGCGCTGCACCGACCCGCTCGGCCACCCGATCAACCGCGCCGGCATCGAAGTCGACGACCTCTGCCGGCCCCTGAGCAAGGAGGGCGGCGTCTACAACAAGCGTCTGTTCGCCGCCGGCTCCATTCTTGCCCATCACGACTGGATTCGCTCTCGCAGCGGCGCCGGCATTGCCCTTGCCACGGCCTTCAAGGCCGTCACCGGGGTTGAGCAGTTCCTATTCAATCCGGGACGGCCTTCACGCGTGGGCCACAATAGGCGCTGATGAACCCATTGCCCTCCCATCATCAGCCGCTGGCCGAGCGGTTGCGTCCCAAAACCCTGGCTGAAGTGATCGGTCAGCCGCAACTGCTGGGTGAGGGCATGGCGCTGCGCATCGCCTTTGACTCCGGCCAGCCGCACAGCTGTATTCTGTGGGGGCCGCCGGGCACCGGCAAGACCACCATTGCGCGCCTGATGGCCGACGCCTTCGACGCGCAGTTCATCGCCATCGCAGCCGTGCTGGGCGGCGTGAAGGACATTCGCGAGGCGGTGGAGAGGGCGCAATCGGCGCTGCAGAAGGGGCAGCGCAGCATCGTGTTTGTCGACGAGGTGCACCGTTTCAACAAGAGCCAGCAGGACGCCTTCCTGCCGCATGTCGAGAGCGGCCTCTTTACCTTCATCGGCGCGACCACCGAGAACCCGTCGTTCGAGGTCAACTCGGCCTTGCTGTCCCGCGCCGCGGTCTATGTGCTGCAGCCTTTGACGGGCCCCGATCTGGAACTGATCATCGCCCGGGCCCAGGCGGCGCAGGCGCTGGCGCCGATGGAGGGCGCGGCGTCGCAGCGCCTGATCGCCTATGCCGATGGTGATGCGCGGCGCCTGCTCAATACGCTGGAGACGCTCGCGGTGGCCGCGAGCCAGCAAAAGCTTGAGCGCATCACCGACGCCTGGCTGATCAAGGTTCTGGGCCAGCAGTTGCGGCGCTATGACAAGGCGGGCGAGCAGTTCTACGACACGATTTCGGCCCTGCACAAGTCGGTGCGCGGCTCCGACCCCGACGCCGCGCTCTACTGGTTCGTGCGAATGCTCGACGGCGGCGTCGATCCGCGCTACCTGGCGCGCCGCATGATCCGCATGGCCAGCGAGGACGTGGGCCTGGCCGATCCGCGCGCCCTGCGCCTGGCGCTGGATGCGGCCGACGTCTACGAGCGCCTGGGCACCCCGGAAGGCGAACTCGCCCTGGCCGAGTGCGTGGTCTATCTGGCGGTCGCGCCAAAATCGAACGCGCTCTACAAGGCCTTCAACGAGGCCAAGGCGTTTGTCAGCCGCGACGGCACGCGGCCGGTGCCGATGCATCTGCGCAATGCCCCCACCAAGCTGATGAAGGAGCTCGACTATGGCAAGGGCTACCGCTACGCGCACGACGAGGAGGGCGCCTTTGCCGCCGGCGAGCGCTACCTGCCCGACGGCATGGCGGCGCCAGGTTTTTACCGACCGGTTGAGCGCGGACTCGAGATCCGGATCGCCGAGAAGATCAGGCAGTTGCGCGCCTTGAACCAGGCGCAGGCGCAGGCGGCGGGCCCGGGCGCAGGCCTATAATTTTCAGCACCTTGAGAGCAGAAAAATTACCATGGGCGGTATCATCATTGCGTCTTTCCTCGGGTCAGCGTGTTTCCTCGGGTCAGCGTGTTTCCTCGCGTCATTGCGAGCGAAGCGCGGCAATCCATTGACTCCATGGACTGCCACGTCGCTTCGCTCCTCGCAGTGACGATTGAATCAGGGCCCCGCAGTGACGATTGAATCAGGGCCTCGCAGTGACGATTGAATCAGGGCCCCGCAGTGACGATTGAATCAGGGCCCCGCAGTGACGATTGAATCAGGGCCCCGCAGTGACGATTGGATCGGGGCCCCGCGATGACGCAACATGGTACTTTGATGTTTTTGTTTCCCGTTGCGGCTGACGAGCCGTCATTTTGATC
>CAIMBE010000087.1 GCA_903839085.1 uncultured beta proteobacterium
CACTCCTTCGTCATTGCGAACGCAGTGAAGCAATCCATGACTCCGGACTGCTGGACTGCCGCGTCGCTGCGCTCCTCGCATTGACGAGAGCGGGTTCATGAACCGTTTGCCTTGCTGGCCGGCAATGGTTTGACGCTGGTGATGACCCACTCGCCAGCTTGGCGCTCGACAAACTCGACCGTCACCCGGGCTCCGGGTTTCAAGTCCTTCAGGAGCGAACTGTTGGCGGCCTTGAACTCCATCGTCATGGCCGGCCACTTGAGGCTGGCCACCGGACCATGGCTGAACATCAGCGTGCCCGCTGCCGCGTCCAGGCTGTCGACCGTTCCTTCAGCCTGGTGACTGGCCGCCCGGTGCGCTGGCGCGCTGGCCGCTGCCGCTGGCGCTGCGGCTGCCTTGCCTGCATCGCCAAAACCAGCCACAGCGGCCTTGAGATTGCTCTCTGCATCGATCAGGAAGTTGGCTGCCACCACCACCTGCTGGCCCTCCTTCAATCCCGTGAGCACCTGCACCTGGCTGTCGCTGCGCTCGCCCAGGCGGACCTCGCGCGGCTCGAAGCGGCCTTCGCCCAGACTGATCAAGACGATCTGGCGCGTGCCGCTGTCGATCACTGCGGACAGCGGCACAGTGACTGCTTTCGCCCTGGCAGACAGCGCCACCTCGACCTGCGCAAACATGCCGGGCTTGAGCAGCAGGCCCGGGTTGGCGAGTTCCACGCGCACCGGCACCGTGCGCGTCTCCGCCTTCATCGTGGGGTAGACATAGGTCACGGTCCCGGCGAACACCTTGTCCGGGTAGGCATTGATCCTGATTTTCGCTTTGGCACCGGACTTGACCAGGCCGATGTCCTGCTCGAACATGTCCGCCACCACCCACACCGCCGACAGGTCGGAGATCTGATACAAGACCTCGCCGGGCATGAAACGCATGCCCTGCAGCGCCTTCTTTTCCGTCACGATGCCCGCCACCGGTGAGCGAAACGTCATCGTGCGCCGGGTCTCGCCCGACGCCGCCAGCGCCTTGACCTGCTCCTCCGAAATGTCCCAGTTCTTGAGCCGCTGCAGGCTCGACTCGACCAGCCGCATCATGCCCTGCTGGGCCGGACTGTCTGCGCCCTTGAGCGACGCCACGCCCTGCGCCGCAATCGCGTACTCGCGCTGCACCGACACCAGCTCCGGGCTGTAAACCTCGAACAGCGCCTGTCCCCTGGCCACCGGCTGCCCCGTCACGTTGACGGTCAGGCGCTCGACGTAGCCTTCAAACTTGGGTGCCACCATGACGATGCGGCGTTCGTCGGGCTCGACCCGTCCGGCGGCGCGAATCGTCCGCTCCAGGCTGCGCAGCTGCGCGGCTTCGGTGCGGACACCCATTTTTTGCACCTTGTCGGCGCTGATCCTGACCTGGTTGGTGGCGCCGGGCTCGTCAGCAGGCGCGCCTTCGAACACCGCGATGTAGTCCATCCCCATCGGGTCTTTCTTCGGCGTGGGCGAGGTGTCCGCCAAGCCCATCGGATTGCGGTAGTACAACACCTTCTTGCCGACTGTGGTCCTTGGGGCGTTGCCCGCGGCACTGCTTTCCCGAGATTTGTCCGACTCACCCCGGCTGCCTGCGTAATAGCCGCCGATACCCGTCAACAACGCCACCACAACGCCGATCAAAAAGACCGGGAAACGATTGTCATTGCGAGGAGCGTCGCGACGCGGCAATCCAGGCGGGATGGATTGCCGCGCTTCGCTCGCAATGACAGGCGGGCTTGGTTTCATAAGTCTTCCCCAATCAATCTTTCAATCTCGGCCAGGCGCATCTGCGCTTCAGCCTGGGCTCTGATCTGGCTCTGCCGGGCCTGCCGAATCTGGCGTTGCGCGTCGAGCAGGGTGGCGAAATCGGCCTTGCCGTTCTCGTAGCCGGCCAGCGCGGCGCGCCATGTCAGATCGGACTGCGGCATCAGGCTGTAGCTCATCAGGTGTTCGGTCTGGCGCGCCGACTCCAGCGCAATCAGGTTGTCCGACAGGTCGGCCAGCGCCTGATTGGCCGCAGCCTCCTGGCGCGAGCGCGCGGCGGCCAGCATGGCCTCGGCCTCGCGCTCCTGCGCCTTCAGCACGCCGTCCCGGATCGGCAGGTTGAGCTCCACCATGAAGCCCCATTCCCTGAGCGCGCTTTGCCGCTGCATGGCGTTGATCCCCAGCGTGAAATCGGGGTAGCGGCTCTTGTACGCAAGATCGCGCGTTTTTTCCGCTGACTTGACGCCGGTGCTCGCCACAAACAGCTGCGGATTGGCGCTGCGCAGCCGCTCGGCCAGCGCAGCAAAATCGAGTCTTGACGGCTCCGGCAAAGGCCGTAGGCCCGACGGTGCGGCCAGCGGCGCCTCGGCCGGCCGCGCCAGCAACGCGTTCAGCCGCGCCTGCGTCTGGCGCCACTCAAGCGCGAGGGCGACGAGTTCGCTGCGCATGGCAGTGTGCTCCACGTGGATGCGGGTGATGTCCTGCTGGGCGGCGAGCCCACCGGCATAGCGCACCTGCATCACTTTTTCCAGTTGCAGCATCAGCTCCAGGTTCTCGCCCGCCACGCGCTGATTGACCTGCACCAGGTAGCGCTGGGTGAACAGGGCCTTGATCCGCGCCGCCAGTTCGGCCCAGGTTTGCCGGGCCCGGCCCTGCGCGGCGTCGGCATCCAGCGTTGCGATCTCGCGCCGGAGCTCCCGCTTGCCGCTCCAGGGCAGCTCCTGGGTCAGGGTGTAGGCGGTGCTGCCAACGTCGGACGGAAAGAAGGCCGGGGCTTGCTCACCGGCCTTGGTGATGTCCTGAAACTCGACCTTCAGCCTGGGGTCCATCAAGGCGCCTGCGGGCAGCACGCGCTCTGTGGCGGCCAGCGCCTCGTGTCGCATGGCGCCGAACTCCGGATTGTTTTGCCTGGCCAGCAGCAGCAGGCTCTCGACACTGGCACCCGGCAGCCCGTCGCCGGTCTGCGCGAGGCCGGACAGGCCCAGGCCCATCAGCACGACCGCAACGCCGATCCGCAATACGTCTGGCATGCGACCCACCTTACTTGGCGGCGCTGGCGCGCACGGCATCGTCAACCAGCATCTTCAAGTCATCAAAGCCGAACTTGGGCAAGGGTCTGCCATTGACAAAGAACTCCGGCGTCATGGCCACGCCCAGGGTGTTGGCGTCGGCCAGGTCCTGCCGAACCCGTTGCGCGATCTCGGGCAGGTTCATGTCGGCGCGCAGTCGCTCCATGTCGAGCCCCAGATTGCCCAGCGGACCCCACACCAGATCGACCTGCGCCACGTGGTTCTGCACCCAGACCGGCTGCGAGGCGAACAGGGCTTCGAGCGCCTGTCTGAACTGCCCCTGCTTGCGCGCGGCCTCCAGCACCTTCACCACCTGGTCCGAGCCGCGGTGAAACGGCGCGTAGCGCACGGTGACCCGGATCCTGCCGGGATGGGCCGCCATCAGGTTCTTCACAAACGGGTAGAAATCGCTGCAGGTGCCGCACGCCGGATCCAGAAATTCGACAATGTGCACCGGCGCATCGGAGTTGCCGAAGGTCGGCGAATCGGCCCGTGACAGGGCGAGCTGGTTTTGCGCGGCGGTCTGCGCGCTGCGCTCATCAGCGCGGCTCTTGTAGATCAAGGCGCCCAGCGCGATCGCCAGCAGCAGCAGGCCCAGGCCCGCCAGCAGCAGGCGCCTGGGCTTCACTTCACGACCTCAAGGCGCACCACCAGCATGCCATCGGCGGCGTCAGTGGCAAAGCGAATCTTCTGGCCGGGCTGCACCTGGTCGAGCCAGGCAGCGTCTTTCACGCTAAAGGCCATGGTCATGGCCGGCATGCCGTTGGGCAGCTTGTCGTGGGCAATGGTGATGCGCTTGCCGGCCTTGTCGATCCTCTTGACCACGCCATTGGCCAGAGCCGTGTCGGGCGCGCTGGCGGCGGCTTTGGTGGCCGGCATGCCATGCGTGCCGTGGTTGTGGTCAGCCTGGGCCGCAACGGTCGCTGCCGTGCCGATGGCGGCCAACGCGATGAACAGGACCGATGAAGTACGCAAAGACATGAACTACCCCTTTCGTGATGGATGAACAGGAACGATGACGGCCGGACCGACACCCCCCTGCCCGGTCATTTCATGCGCCCAAGTGTGCCCGCACGCGCCCGACAGCAAGCTGACCATCAGATTACATTCCTGTTATCTTCACGGCATGGACGCCAGCGCGGCGCAGAATAGCAAGCATGAAAATCTTGATCGTCGAGGACGAACCGAAGACCGGCGACTACCTGAAACAGGGCTTGGTCGAAGCCGGCTTCGTCGTCGATCTGGTGCGCAACGGCGATGACGGCCTGCATCAGGCCCTGACCGAAGCCTACGATCTGGCGGTGCTCGACGTCATGCTGCCGGGGCGCGACGGCTGGTCCGTGCTGGCCGGCATCCGCCGCGCTGGCAAAGACATGCCGGTGCTGTTTCTCAGTGCCCGCGACCACGTCGACGACCGCGTCAGGGGCCTGGAGCTCGGCGCCGATGACTACCTGGTCAAGCCCTTTGCCTTCTCCGAGTTGCTGGCACGCGTGCGCACGCTGTTGCGGCGCGGCGCCAAGGCCAGCAGCGCCGAGTTCTTGCGCGCCGCCGATCTGGAACTCGACTTGCTGCGCCGCCGCGTGACGCGTCGCGGCCAGCGCATCGAACTCACGGCCAAGGAATTTGCACTGCTCGAACTGATGCTGCGACGCCAGGGCGAGGTGTTGCCGCGCTCCCTGATTGCGTCCCAGGTCTGGGACATGAACTTCGACAGCGACAGCAACGTCATCGAGGTCGCCATGCGCCGCCTGCGCGCCAAGCTCGACGACAACTTCGAACCCAAGCTGTTGCGCACCGTGCGCGGCATGGGCTATGTGCTGGAGAACCCCGATTGCGCTTGAGTGCCCGGCCCTCAATCACCGTGCGGCTGACGCTGCTGTTCGTGATCGCCTCTTCGACCGTCCTGCTGGCGCTCGGCGTCGTCATCGCCTCGGCGGTGGAGCAGCACTTCGAGGACCTCGACATGGAGGTCCTGGCCGGCAAGATGGAGCTGACCCGACGCACGCTGGAAGCGGTCAAGTCGCACGAGGATCTGCAAGGGCTTTCGCAGCAGCTTGACCACTCGCTGATCGGTCACCAGGGCCTGGAGTTGATGGTCATCAGCGCCAACCAGACGCTGATCTTCGCCTCGCCCAACGCCAGCTTCCCGGTTCGGCTGATCGCGACCAGCGCCAGCCAGAGCCCGATGCGCCCGCTGCTCTGGCAGCATCAGGAACAGACCTACCGCGCTATTGCGGCCGCGCTGCCGACCGGGGCCGGCGGCGACTCCAGGGTGATGGTGGCGGTGGCCACGGACATCGCCCATCACCAGCACTTCATGCACTCTTTTTTGCTCACGCTGTGGGCCTTCGTGCTGGGCGCCGCAGTGCTCACCGGCGTGCTCGGCTGGGTGGCGGCACGGCGCGGCCTGGCACCGCTGCGCGCCATGCGCGAGCAAACCCGGGGCGTCACCGCGCAACAGCTCAGCCACCGCCTGCCGGTGGCCAGCGTGCCGCGTGAACTGGCCGAGCTGGCCCAGTCGCTCAACGACATGCTGGCGCGCCTGGAGGAGGCGTTTGCCCGGCTCTCGGACTTCTCGTCCGACATCGCGCACGAGTTGCGAACGCCGGTCAGCAACCTGATGACGCAGACCCAGGTCGCCCTGTCCCGGGCGCGCAGCGCCGACGAGTACCGCGCCATTCTGGAGTCCAACGCCGAAGAGTTCGAGCACATGGCGCGCATGATCGCCGACATGCTGCTGCTGGCCAAGGCCGAGAACGGCCTGGTTGTGCCGCACCGGGAGACGCTCAAGCTGGCCGACGAACTCGCGGCGCTGTTCGACTATTACGACGCGGTGGCCGAAGAGAAGGGCCTCGGCCTGGCGCTCGAGGGCGACGCCGAGGCCGATGCCGACCGGCCCATGCTGCGCCGGGCGCTCGGCAACCTGCTGTCCAACGCGCTGCGCCACGCAACGCCAGGCAGCACGGTCCGCGTCACGGTCGGCGCGGCTGAGGACGCGGTCTGGATCGCCATCGAGAACGTGGGCGAGCCGATCGGAGCGGAGTATCTGGAGCGCGTCTTCGACCGCTTCTTCAGGGTCGACCCCTCGCGCCAGCGCGCCGGCGAGGGCAGCGGCCTTGGGCTGGCCATCACCCGGTCCATCGTCATCGCCCACGGCGGCACGATCACGGCGGCATCCAGCGCCGCCTCGACCCGCTTCACGATCCGCCTGCCGCGCCGCGCACTGGCGTGAGGCCCTCGCCGCCACGCCGGGCGGGTAACATAGGGGACCCGCTGACAGCCGGATCGCTCCCAGGCAAGGGGCCGGACTGTCAATTTTCTTCAGCCGCTGGAGCCGATCATGATGCGCCGCCTGTTCTGGATTCTGTCCGTCTGCCTGTTATGGCCCGCGCTGGCTATGGCCGCGCCGCAGGCGCCGACAGCATTTCGCATCGGCGTCGCGCCGCACTCGAGCGCGCGCGTGATCATCGAGATGTACCAGCCCTTGCGCCTGCACCTGGAGCAGGTCCTGCGCCAGCCGGTGGAGATCGTCACGGCGCCCGACTTCACCGAGTTCGCGCGGCGCGCCGTGGCGCAGCAATACGATATCGCCATCACCACCGGTCACCAGGCGCGCCTGCTGCAGACCGACGCCCGTTACCTGCCGCTGCTCACCTACCAGGCCGACTTCAAGGCCGTGGCACTGGTGCCGGTCGAGAGCCGCTATCGCCAGCCCAGGGATCTTGACGGCAGCGCGGTGATCGGGCTCTCGGCGTCGTCGCTGGTCACGCTGTGGGGCCAGCACTGGCTGCATCGCAATTCGGTCGTCGGCGCGACGCTGCAATATGTCAGCGCCTCCGACAGCGTCGGCCAGCTGCTGCTCAAGGGCGAGGGCAGCGCGGGCTTCATGTCGCTGGCCAACTACCAGAACCTGCCGGCGCCGGTGCGCGAGCGCCTGCGCGTGGCGGCCGAGAGCCTGCCGATGGCGGGCCGGGTCTACATGCTCAACGCGCGCCACGCCAGGCAGCAGGACAGCATCGTCGCCGCCCTGTGGGCCTTTGCCGCGACGCCCGAGGCCAAGCAGTATTTTGCCCGCTACCAGCTCGGCGGCTATCGCGCGCTCGAGGCGCGCGAACTGGTCGCGCTGGAGCCCTATGCGAACGAGGTTCGACTGGTTCTGAAACAGGGCAAATAATGCATTTCTCGCCCTGGCGCACCGTGCGCGGCCGACTGGTCCTGGCAGCCCTGCTGGTCGAGCTGGTCATGCTCGCGATCCTGGTCGGCAACAGCCTGCGCCTGCTGCGCGAGGAAATGGGAGACCAGTCGCGCGAGCAGGCCGAGCAGATCGCGCCGGTCCTCTCGGCGGCCCTGGTGGCGCCGCTGGCGCAGTACGACTACGCCACGGTGCAGGCGATCCTCGACGAAAGCCACGCCATCCGCGGCATCGACTACCTGGCGGTGACCGACGCCAGCGGCGCCATCGTCGCCACCAGCGGCTGGCCGGCCAGCAAGGCGCTGCCGCCGGTCGACGCCCAGTTCGCCCTGGACGACGACCCGCCGCGCTACGACGTCGCGCTGCCGATCAGGCTGTCGGGGCAGACCCTGGGCCAACTGCAGTTCGGGCTCGACTTGAAACGCATCGTGCTGGCGCGCAAGAACCTGCTGACCCAGGGCATCGTGATCGCCATCAGCGAGCTGCTGCTGTCAGCCGGGCTGCTGACCCTGCTCGGCCTGCTGATCACGCGCCAGCTCTCGCTGCTGACCAGCGCCAGCCTGAATGTGGCGCAGGGGCAGCTGACGCCGGCGCCGGTGCCCGAGGGGCAGGACGATGTCGGGCGCCTGGGCGCCGCCTTCAATGTCATGTCGCGCGCCATCGCCGAGCGCGTCGACCAGTTGACGCGCGCCAAGCAGGAGACCGAGCGCATCGCCGCCTCCCTGCAGGAAAAGCACGCGCAGCTCGAGCAGAGCCACGCGGCGCTGAGCGCAGAGAACGTGATGCGGCTGGCGGTCCAGCGGGAGCTCGAGGTCGCCCTCGGGCGCATTCGCGACCGCACCGCGCAGCTCAACGTCATTTTCGATCTGAGCCCGGACGGCTTCGTCTCCTTCGACGCCCAGCGCCGCGTCAAGTATGCCAACCCGGCTTTCTTTCGCATGACCGGGCTCGACGCCTCCGACATCCTCGGGCTTGAAGAGGCTGCCTTTTCCGCCCAGATGGCGCGCGCCTGCGTCGACCCCGCCCGTTTCCCGGGCATCGCAGCGCTCAAAGCCGGCGCCGGCGCGGACAATACCGCTCCCAGGAACGAGTCCGACTCTCCCGCGAGCGGGCGGCGGCAGCTGATCGAGCTGGCCGGCCCCGGCAAACACGTGCTCGAGGTCGGACTGCGGCTGTCAGCGGCCGAGACCGTATCGCAGATCCTCTATCTCCGCGACGTCACGCACGAGACCGAGGTCGACCGGATGAAAAGCGAATTCCTGTCGCACGCGGCCCACGAGCTGCGCACGCCGATGGCCAGCATCTATGGCTATTCGGAAGTGATGATGGCGCAGTCGTTCTCCGAGGAAGAACGCCGCGAGTTTCTGGGCATCATCCACCGCCAGTCCGAGATGATGATCGCCATCATCAACGAGTTGCTCGATCTGGTGCGCATCGACGCGCGGCGCGGCAAGGACTTTCAGTTCGATAGCGTGGACGCGACCGAGCTGGTGCGCGAGGTCGTCACCGATTTCGGCGTGCCCGCGGGCCAGCAGCCGGTGACGATCGATCTGCCGGCGCAGCCCTGCTGGGTGCGCGCCGACCAGAAGAAGCTGATGCAGGCCCTGCGCAACATTCTCTCCAATGCCTACAAGTACTCGCCCGCGGGGGGCGAGGTGGTGATCAGCCTGGCGGACGAAAGACGCGCGCGCAGCGCCCCGGAGGGACCGGCACGCATCGGCGTGCGGGTCTCGGACCATGGCATCGGCATGACCCCGCAGCAGATGGCGCGCATCTTTGATCGCTTCTACCGGGTCGACACCTCGGGCAATATTCCGGGGACCGGGCTCGGAATGAGCATCGTCAAGGAAATCATCGAACTCCATGGCGGCCAGGTGCAGATCGAAAGCAGAATCGGCGCCGGGACCAGCGTCACCCTGTGGTTGTCGGAGGCGACCGGCAAGGATCCCAATTCCTGATGCGCTGGATCGCCCTTCTGCTCGCCGCCGCATCGGCCACGGCCGCCACGCCGGAGGCGGGCGAGCGCGAACTGCACACGACCGACTGCATCGCGGCGCTCGATGTCAAGGCCCGGGATCTGGCGCGGCAGGTCAAGGCCGGGCAGCCGGAGTTGCGGCCTTCGCTGCTGGCCACGCTGGACGCCGGCGCCGCCTTCATCGGCCACGCCTATCTGCGCGGCGAGCGCGACGAGGCGCGCTCCCAGGCGCTGCTCGACGCCGCGCTGCAAGCACAAAAAACGCTTTCCGATGGCGAACTGGCGGCACGCCAGGCGGCTTGCCTGCAGGAGGGCGCGCAGTTGCTGTCCCAGACCGACTTCATTGGCCGGGCCGTCATCTCGCGCCTGGCGCAACGGCGCATGGAAAGGCTACTTGGCGACTGAATGCCAGTCGCCGCCAAGCGCTTTGATCAGAAGCACGCTGGCCACCAGCCGCTGGCCTGACAACTGGACCGTCTGTCGCTCGCTGGCGAGCAGCGCCTGCTGCGCCGTGAGCACCTCCAGATAGGACGATGCGCCGCCCTCGTAGCGCGCCAGCGTCATCTCGAAGCTCCGGCGGGCCGCCTCGCGCGCGGCGCGCGCCTGCAGCGCGGCGCTCTCAAGGGCGGCGATCCCGCTGATGCCGTCCTCGACCTCCTGCATCGCCAGCAGCACGACGCGCCGGTAGTTCGCCAGCGCCGCGCCATAGCCGGCGCTGGCGAAGTCCACGCCGGCGCGGGTCCGCCCAGCGTCGAACAGGGTTTGCGTCGCCGACAGGCCCAATGACCAGAGCAGGCTCGGCGCTTCGAGCAGCGTCGCCAGATCGCGGCTGTCAAGGCCCAGCGCCGACCCCAGCATGATGCTGGGATAGAACGCGGCGCTGGCAACGCCGATCTGCGCGTTGGCCGCGGCCATGGCGCGCTCGGCTGCGGCAATGTCGGGGCGGCGCTGCAGCAGGTCGGACGGCACGCCCAGCGGCACCGGGGGCGGCAGCGCCTCTCGCCCATCGGCAGGCAGGCCAAACAGCGGCGCCGCGCTGCCCGTGAGCGTTGCCATCGCATGCTCGAACTGGGCGCGCTGGCGCTTCAAGAGTTCGAGCTGCACGCGGGTTGTTTCGAGCAGGGTCTGCTGCTGGGCCAGATCGAGTCCGGAAGCGGCGCCCAGTTCATAGCGGGCCGTCATGAGCTCGAGCGCGCGGCGCTGCGAGGCGATCGAGCGAGCGAGCACGTCGAGTTCGGCGTCGGTCGCGCGCAGGTTGAAATAGTTGAGCGCCAGCTCCGCGCCCAGCACCAGGCGCGTGTTCTCCAGATCGGCGACCGACTGCTCGGCGGAGGCCTGCGCGCCAGCCACGGCCTGCTGCACGCGTCCCGCCAGATCGGCCTCATAGCTCACCGTCATCGACAGGCCGAAGTCATTCTGGACGGTGGAAAAATTCGGGCTGGCGTAGTTGCTCAAAGGTCGGTTGGCAGAAATCCTCTGTCGGGCCGGTCGGGCGTTGACGGCGACCTGCGGCAGCAGACCGGCCGAGGTCAGCGCCAGCGCGGCGCGCGCCTGCGCCAGTCGCGCCTGGGCCAGGGCCAGCGTCGGGCTGTTGGCCATCGCCTGCTGCTCCAGCGCATCGAGTCCGGCATCGCCAAAGACGCTCCACCAGGCGCCCTTGGGCGCGGCGTCCCCGGGTTGGCCCGCGCGCCAGGGCGCTTGGAGCTTCCAGCCCGGCGGCAGCTCAAGAACCGGCGGCTGATACGTCGGGCCTGCCGCGCAGGCCAGCAACAGGCAGGCGCAGGCAGCAGGCAAGAGACGGTGCACGATCACAAGCCGTCCTTGCCCGGACTCACCGCCACGGTCTGGCCGCTGGCGAGCCAATCGGGCGGATTGAGCACGATGCGCTCGCCCTCGCCGATGCCCTCGAGCACCTCGAAATCAGTGCCGTAGTTGCGCCCGACACCGACCCGGCGCAGCGTCACCCGGCCCTGCGCATCGACCAGCGCGACCATCGTGCCTTCGGGCCGAAACAGCAGCGTGTTGGTCGGCGCCAGCAGCGACTTGCTGGCCTGCAGCGGCAGCGCCACGCTGACATAGGAGCCGGGCATCAGACTGCCGTCCGGGTTGGGCAGGGCCACTTCGAGCTGCATGGTGCGGGTGGCGCTGTCGATCGATGCCGCGGTGCGCGCCAAGGTCCCAAGAAAGCGCCGCCCGCTGAGCTCGGCCTGGGTCACCACCACCTGCTGGCCGGTCCTGACCCGCTGCGCATAGGCCTGCGGCACGCTGACATAAACGCGCAGCGGATCGGTCTGCGACAAGGTGAACAAAAGGCGCGAGCTGTCGATCAGATCACCGACGTCGACGTTGCGCCGCGTGATCACGCCGGCGAACGGCGCCACGACGCGCTTGAAGCCCTCCAGTTGGCGCAGTCGCCCGACATTGGCCTCGACCGCCGCCAGATTGGCCTGCCACTGGGTCATTGAGCTGCGCCGCTCGTCCAGGTCCTGCTGCGACACAACGTCCTTCTGTCGCAGGCCCTCCCAGCGCAGCAAGGTGCTCCTGGCCAGCTCGAAGCTGGCCGCCGCCTGCTCGCGCGCCGCGACCGCCTGGTTGAGCTGCTGGTCGATTTCCGGTGTTTCGATCTCGGCCAGCAGTTCGCCTTTTTCGACCCGGGCGCCGATGTCGCGCGTCCAGCGCTTCAGGTAGCCGCTGGCGCGCGCGGCGATCGGCGACTGCACGAAACCCTGCAGCGTTCCCGGCAACGTCAGCGTTGGCCCGGCCGCGCCGCGCCGGGCCTGCGTCGTCTTCACGTATTGCCTGCTCTGCTCCTGCGTCGTGGCATCCAGCGCGCGCGCACTGGCCGAGCGGCTGATCAGCGTGCGCACCGCGCCAGCGCCCAGCAGCAGCAGAACCAGCAGCGCGGCAAGCTGCGTGCGGCGCACGATCTGGCGGCGCTTGAGCAGCGCGCCCGCGCCCTCGTCCGCGCTGAACTCGATCGGGTGCAAACCCAGTGCCGAATGGCGTTGCTCGGTCATGGTTGAAATCTCCTCAAACGCAGATGCACCGCAGAAAAAACCACCGGCACAAAAAACAGCGTCGCGATCGTCGCAAAAAGAAGGCCGCCGATCACGGCGCGACCCAGCGGCGCATTCTGCTCGGCGCCCTCACCGAGTCCGAGCGCCATCGGGATCATGCCGATGATCATCGCCAGCGCGGTCATCAGCACCGGGCGGATGCGCGTGGCACCGGCCTCGAGCGCGGCCGCCAGCGGCGGCACCTGCAGCGCCATGCGCTGGCGCGCGAACGAGATCAGCAGGATGCTGTTGGCCGTCGCCACGCCCATCGTCATGATGGCGCCGGTCAGCGCCGGCACGCTGAGCGTGGTGCCGGTGATGAAGAGCATCCAGGCGATGCCGGCCAGCGCCGCCGGCAGCGCGGCGATGATGATCAGCGCGTCGATCCAGGACTGGAAGTTGATGACAATCAGCAGGTACACCAGCACGATCGCCATGACCAGGCCGACACCGAGGCCAATGAAGGACGACTGCATGGTCTCGATCTGGCCGCGCAGCACCAGCTGGCTGCCGCGCGGCAGTTTCGGCCGCATCTGCTCGACCAGGGTCTCGATGCGCGAGGCCACGCTCGCCAGGTCGGTGCCCTGGACGCTGACGTAGACATCGATCGCCGGCAGGATGTTGTAGCGCGAAGCCACGGCCAGCATCCGGCCGGGCGTCACCTCGACCAGGTTGCCCAGCAGCTGCGTGCTGCCGCCGGCGGCAGCCGCCGAGCCGGCACCGGTGCCGACCGGCATGTTGAGCAGGGTGTCGAGCGAATCGATCTGGTACTGCGGCGTCTGCACCGCGATGTTGTAAACCACGCCGTTTTGCGGATTGAGCCAGAAGGCCGGCGCCGTCTGCGAACTGCCCGAGAGCGAGATCAGCACGTTCTGTCCGACATTGGCCGCGCTCAGTCCGACCTGCTGCAAGCGCGTGCGGTCCATCTGCATGTTGAGCGCCGGCGCATCGAGGCGCTGGTGCACATGGGCGTCGACCGCGCCCGGGATCTGGCGGACCATCTGCGTCAGCTCGGCCGCCAACCGGGCATTGGCCGCCACATCGGCGCCGGTGAACTGGATGTCGATCGCCGCCGGCAGCCCGAAGTTCAGGATCTGGGTCACGATGTCGGCCGGCTGGAAGAAGAACTCAATGCCGGGAAAACGCCGCGGCAGTTCCGAGCGCAGGCGCGAGACGAAGCGCTCGGTCGGTTCGTGGCCCTCGCGCAGCGACAGCAGGATCTCGCCGTCGAGCGTGCCGATGGTGCCGGCATTGCTGTAGGACAGGTTGATGCCGCTGTTGGGCACGCCCAGGTTGTCGAGCACGGTCTCGAGCTGCCCCGGCGGAATGATCTCGCGGATCACGACCTCGACCGCGTCGGCCAGGCGCGCCGTCTCCTCGATGCGGGTGCCGGTCGGCGCGCGCAGGTGCAGGCGGATCTGGCCGGCATCGACGCTCGGGAAGAAATCGCGCCCGAGCACCGGGTAGAGCAGGCAGGAGCCCAGGCAAAAGCCCATGAACAGCAGCGCAAAGCCGCGCCGGTGCGAGAGCAGCGCCGACAGCGCCAGCGTGTAGGCGCGGCGCACGCGCTCAAAGCGGCGGTCGAAGGACCGGTACAGGCGCTGCAGCAGGCTGTTGCCGGGGGCCAGGCCCTGCTGCCTGGCCATCAGCAGCAGCACCAGCGTGGGCACCAGCGTGCGCGACAGCAGGTAGGACGCCACCATCGCCAGCACCACCGCCTCGGCCATCGGAACGAACAGGAAGCGCGCCACGCCCGAGAGAAAAAACATCGGCACGAACACGATGCAGATGCACAGCGTCGAGACGAAGGCAGCGACGCCGATTTCGCCGGCACCGGTGTCGATCGCCTCGAATATGGGGGTGCCCATGTGCAGATGGCGCTCGATGTTCTCGATCGTCACGATCGCCTGGTCGACCAGGATGCCGACCGACAGCGCCAGGCCGCCCAGCGTCATCAGGTTGAGCGTCTCGCCCAGCGCGCGCAAGCCGAGGATCGAAGCCAGGATGGAGAGCGGAATGGTCAGCGCGATGATCAGCGTGCTGCGCCAGTTGCCCAGGAACAGCAGCACCATGGCGGCGGTCAGCGCCGCCGCGATCAACGCCTCGAGCACCACGCCCTTGATCGCCGCCTTGACAAACACCGACTGGTCGAACAGCGGCGTCACCTTGATGTCGCTCGGCAGCACCTGGGCCACGCGCGGCAGCAGCGCCTTCAGGTTGGCGACGATGTCGAGCGTCGAGGCGCCGCCATTCTTCAGCACCGACAGCAGCACGCCGCGCTCGCCGTTCTGGCGCACGATGTTGGTCTGCGGCTGAAAGCCGTCGCGCACCTGGGCCACGTCGCGCAGGTAGGTGGTGGCGCTGCCGCTGGTTCTCACCGGCAGGTCGCCCAGCCCGGCGATCTCGTCGGGCGAGCCGTTCATTCTGACCGTGTACTCGGTGCCGCCGAACTTGGCCGTGCCCGAGGGCAGGATCAGGTTCTGCAGATTGACGGCGTTGACCACGTCGACCGGCGCCAGGCCGCGCGCCTGCAGCGCCGCGCTATCAAGGTCGACCGAGATCAGGCGGTTCTTGCCGCCGTAGGGAAACGGCACCGCCGCGCCGGGAATGGTGATCAGCTGCGGCCTGAGCACATTGACCGCATTGTCGAACACCGTCTGCTCGGGCAACGTCGGGCTCGACAGCGCCAGCTGCACCACCGGGATGCTGGAGGCCGAATACTTGATCACCAGCGGCGGCGTGATGCCGGGCGGCAACTGGCGGACCTGCGTCTGCATGGAGGCCACCACCTGGGCGATCGCGGTCTGGATGTTGGCGGTCGGCTGGAAAAACACCTTGATGATCGAGACCCCGGCCAGCGACTGCGACTCGATGTGCTCGATGTCGCTGACGGTGGTGGTCAGGCCCCGCTCGCTCTGGCCCGCGATGCGCTGCCCCATCTCCTGCGCCGGCAGGCCGCCGTAGTTCCAGATGATGCTGACCACCGGAATGTTGATTTCCGGAAAGATGTCGGTCGCCATGTTGAGCAGCGCCAGCGGCGTTGCCAGCACGATCAGCATCGCCATCACGATGAAAGTGTAGGGGCGACGCAGCGCCAACTGGACCATGGACATCGGCAGGAGTTCCCCTCGTTGTGCGGCAAATGATAGCAAGCAAGTCCAGCCAAGCGGTGCCTCCCCTCTTTGCAGTCCTGACATTTACGGGTCGCCGGGGGTGTTAACCTTCGTCTGCCGGGCATGGGCCGCTTGCATTCGCTGTACCGCCCATGCCCCGGCGATCCCGATACCAGCAGACGCATGCGAGCGTCAAGACACCAAGGAAGATCAAACATGGGCGCGCAGTGGAAAGCAAAGGGCAAGGAACTGGCGGCCAATGCCAGGGGCAAACTGTTCGGCAGACTGGCCAAGGACATCATGGTCGCAGCGCGCAGCGGGGCCGACCCGGCGTCGAACGCGCGCCTGCGGCTGCTGGTGGAGCAGGCGCGCAAGGTCTCCATGCCCAAGGACACCCTGGATCGGGCGATCAAGAAGGGGGCTGGTCTGACGGGCGAGGCCGTCAACTTCGAGCGCGTGATCTACGAAGGCTTTGCGCCGCATCGCGTGCCCGTGATGGTCGAATGCCTGACCGACAACGTGAACCGCACCGCGCCGGAGATGCGCGTGCTTTTCCGCAAGGGCCAGTTGGGCACCTCCGGTTCGGTGGCCTGGGATTTTGACCATGTCGGCATGATCGAAGCCGAGCCCCTGATGGCTGGCGCCGACCCGGAGCTGGCCGCCATCGAAGCGGGCGCGCAGGACTTCGAACCGGTCGAGGAAGGCGGCGCAACGATGTTCCTGACCGACGCCAGCGATCTGGACCTGGTCTGCCGCGCACTGCCGGCGCAGGGCTTTGGCGTCGTCTCTGCCAAACTCGGCTACAAGGCGAAGAATCCCGTCAATCCATCGAGCTTGAGCGCCGGGCAGTTGGAGGAAGTGGAAGCCTTCCTGGCCGCCATCGATGCGGCCGACGACGTGCAGAATATCTTTGCGGGACTGGCCGGCTAGGCTGCGTGGCCAGGCAGCCCCCGTCGCTCGGCGCGCCATGCGAGACCTGTTCCTGCTCGACCCGGAGCTGATCTTCCTCAACCACGGCTCCTTTGGCGCCTGCCCGGCGGAGGTGATGGCGCAGTACCAGCGCTGGCAGATGGAGATGGAGCGCAACCCGGTGCAATTCCTCGGGCGCCGCTCGGCTGAGCTGCTGGCGCAGTCGCGCGCGGCACTGGCAGATGAGATTGGCGCGAACCCCGAGGACCTGGTCTACCTGGCCAATGCGACGACCGGCGTGAACACCGTGGCACGCTCCCTTCCCCTGCGCCCCGGTGACGAGATCCTCGCCAGCGATCACGAATACGGCGCCTGCGACAACACCTGGAATTTTGTCTGCCAACGCACGGGTGCCCGCTACCTGCCGCTGGAGATTCCACTGCCGTTCGAGGCCGGGGAATTCGCGCGCCGGATCTGGGCTGGCGTGACGGCGCGCACGCGCGTCATCTTCCTGAGTCACATCACGTCCACCACGGGGCTGATCTTTCCGCTGGCCGAGCTCTGTCGCCGTGCCCGGGAAGCGGGCATCCTTACCCTGATCGACGGGGCCCACGTACCGGGCCACATCGGCTTGAACCTGAACGCGCTTGGCGCCGACTTCTACACCGGCAACTGCCACAAATGGCTGTGCGCTCCCAAGGGCTCGGCCTTCCTGCATGTCCGGGCGCAACATCATCAACTGCTCGATGCCGGCGTCGTCAGCTGGGGCTACAGCGCCAATATCACCGGGCATACCGGCTTTGATGCCTACACCGGTTCCACGCTCCTGGAGCGCCGCCTGCAGTGGCAGGGAACGCGCGACATCGCTGCGTTCCTGAGCGTGCCCGCTGCCATCGAATTTCAGGCCCGGCATGACTGGGATCGCGTCCGCACGCGCTGTCACACCCTGGCGGCGCAGACCCTGCGGCGCATCTGCGATATGACCGGCCTGCAGCCCGTTTGCCAGGACGCCGATTTCGCCCAGATGGTGGTGATCCCGGTTCCGGCCATGGATCCGCAAGCGCTCAAGGAAACGCTCTTTGAGCGCTACCGGATCGAGATTCCCGTCACCTCGCACCGGGAGCGGCTCTTCATCCGGCTCTCCATCCAGGGCTACAACACGCCTGACGATGCGGACGCCCTGGTCGAGGCGGTTCGAGAGATTTACGCGGCGTAGGAGTGCCGCGGTCGCGGGCGGCGCCGGCTAGCCCGGTGCGACTCGCCGGATTCGGTCGCTGATTTCCTGTTTCAGCAAACAGCACCCGCGGCGCACATGGCCAGCGGCGAGTTCGATGGCACGACCGGACGGCCTTCCCTGGACCAGACATTGATGCCGCCGGTCACGTTGTAGACGGTCTTGTAGCCCGGCTGCTGCGACAGGAACTGGGCGGCCGTGCGCGAGCGATTGCCGCTGCGGCAGATCAGCACGACCGCTTGCCCGGGCCTGGTTATGGACTTCACATGTTCAAGCCAGGCAGGTGCGTCCACGCGGCCCCTGTCATCGAAAAAAGTCAGCAATTTGCTGCCCGCAATCACCCCGGTTTCCTTCCATTCAGGCGCGGTCCGGATGTCGATCAGCGCCGCGCCGCTGGCCGCGAGCCGCGCCAGTTCGGCGTTGTCGACGTTGACTACCTCGGCATGGAGGCCGAGTGAAAAAATAAAACAAAGGCTGGCGGCTACGGCTTGTCTGATCACGGGAGACTCCTTGCGGGATTACATATTAGCTATTGCTGATATATTGTAGCGGCGCCTCATTCCTGCAGGGTCCGGGAGCGGCCGAAGATGCGCTACATTGCTGGCAGGTCAAGCAACGAACTTGACCGGATTCAAACCCGAGCGCCCCCATCATGAAGTCCGATCCCCCTCAACTGTTGAAGACGCATCGGTGCCTGCGAACGCGCCAGGTTCTCGCATCGTTGATTCGCGGCGGCGCAGTGGCGGCGTCTGTCTTTTCTGTTGGGCCTTGAGGCCGGTTCCAAGGGCTCCTGGGCGCGCGTGAGACATGACCCCGCTCGCGCTCGCCCTGGTTCTTGCCGCCGCAGCCTGCCACGCCACATGGAACCTGGTTGCAAAGAAAGCGGGCGGCGGCAACAACTTCGTGCTGATGGGCTCGCTCATGGTCAGCGTGCTATGGATCCCGGTCGTCGTCTGGGTCGGCGTGCAGGAGCTTGTCCGGTGGGGCATTGCCGAGTGGCTGCTTCTGGCCGCCAGCGCCTTGCTCCACGTCGTGTACTTCCGCACGCTGTTGCATGGCTATGAGGTGTCCGACCTGACGGTGGTCTACCCGGTCGCTCGCGGCAGCGGGCCGCTGCTGAGTTCGATCGGCGCGGTGATTGTGCTTGGCGAAACCATATCGCCGGTGGGTGCGATCGGTGCCCTGGCGGTTGTTGCCGGTGTCTTCCTGATTGCTGGTGGCCCGGGTCTCTGGCGCAAGGCACACGAGCCCGAGCAACGCAAGCGTGTGCGCCGCGGCCTGCTCTGGGGCGCATTGACCGGTGCCTTGATCGCGGGCTACACCGTCATCGATGGCTACGCGGTGAAGATCATGCTGATTTCGCCCGTGCTGGTTGACTATGTCGGAAACGTGCTGCGCATACCGGTCATGCTGCCGTTCGTGCTTCGCAACCGCCAGGGCTTCCTGCAGGCGTGGCGCGCCCAATGGCGCTCCGCGCTGGTGGTCTCAATTCTGGGACCGCTCAGCTACGTGATGGTGCTTTACGCCGTGCGCCTGGCACCGCTGAGTCACGTCGCCCCAGCGCGCGAGGTCTCCATGCTGTTCGCAGCGCTGGCCGGGGGAACGCTGCTCGGGGAATCAGACCGCTGGCTGCGGCTCCTGGGCGCAGCCGCCATCGCCACGGGTGTGGTGGCGCTGGCTCTGGGCTGAACGCGAACGCGGGATGAGCCTGTGGTCATGACGAGCCAGTGGCGATCTCGAAATGCTCATTCCGACACCGGGCGAGGCGCTGGCAGAAGGGCAAAGATGCGATACTTGAACCCGTACAGTTGATGGACCTGCCTGCATGCAGGCCGAGCCAAGCGGGCTTTCAGCTGCGGGTTTTCTGCAAGAGGTTCCGAGGAGAAACTATGTTCCAGGTACGCATCCACGGACGCGGGGGTCAGGGCGTCGTCACGGGCGCCGAAATGCTCTCGATCGCGGCCTTTCTGGAGGGCCGCTTTGCGCAGGCCTTTCCCAGCTTCGGCTCGGAGCGCACCGGTGCACCGGTGGTCGCGTTCTGCCGGCTCGACGACAAGGAGATCCGGCTGCGCGAGCCGATCATGCTGCCCGACGCGCTGATCATCCAGGACCCGACGCTGCTGCACCAGGTCGACGTGCTGTCGGGGCTGAAGCGCCCCGAGGGCTACATCCTGATCAACACCAACAAGACCTTTGCCGAACTCGGCCTCGACGATTTCGTGAAGAACATGCACGCAGATCGGCTGATCAGCCTGTCGGCGACCGAGATCTCGCTCAAGCATGTGGGCCGCGCGGTGCCCAATGTGCCGCTGCTGGGTGCCTTCGCTGCCGCCTCGGGCCTGATTTCACTCGCGTCGGTGGCAGCGGCCATCAAGGACAAGTTCAGCGGCAAGGTGGCCGAGGGCAATATCGCGGCGGCCACCGAGGCCTACAACATCGTCAAAGCGAAGGAGGCCAGCCATGCTTAAACAGTGCGAAGGCTCTCATGCCGTGGCCGAGGCGGTGGCCCTGTGCCGGCCCGAAGTGATCTGCGCCTACCCGATCTCGCCCCAGACGCACATCGTCGAGGGCCTGGGCGAGATGGTGAAGTCCGGTGACGTGAAGAACTGCGAGTTCATCAACGTCGAGTCCGAGTTCGCCGCGATGTCGGTCGCGATCGGCTCCTCCGCGGCCGGCGCGCGCACCTACACCGCCACCGCCAGCCAGGGACTGCTGTTCATGGCCGAGGCCGTCTACAACGCGTCGGGCCTGGGCCTGCCGATCGTCATGACGGTGGCCAACCGGGCCATCGGCGCGCCGATCAACATCTGGAACGATCACACCGATTCGATGAGCCAGCGCGATTGCGGCTGGATACAGATCTTTGCAGAGACCAACCAGGAAGCGCTGGACTTGCACATTCAGGCCTTCAAGCTGGCCGAAGAGCTCTCCCTACCAGTAATGGTGTGTATGGACGGCTTCATCCTGACGCACGCCTACGAACGGGTCGATATGCCAACGCAGGCGCAGGTCGACGCCTTCCTGCCGCCCTATGTGCCACGCCAGTCGCTCGACCCGGACGACCCGGTTTCGATCGGCGCCATGGTCGGCCCCGAGGCCTTTTCAGAAGTGCGCTACCTGGCCCATGCCAAGCAGTTGCAGGCGCTCGAACTGATACCGCGCATCGCCGCCGAGTACCTGCAGATCTTCGGCCACGAAGCCGGCGGACTGGTGCGCCCGTACCGCATGGACGGCGCCGACACCGTCGTGATCGCGCTCGGCTCGGTGCTGGGCACGGTCAAGGACACGGTCGACGAGATGCGCGACGACGGGCTCAAGGTTGGCGTGCTGGGCATCACCTCGTTTCGCCCGTTCCCGCTCGCCGCCATCCGTGAAGCGGTGAAGAACGCGCAGCGCATCGTGGTGCTGGAGAAGAGCCTGGCGGTCGGCATCGGCGGCATCGTCGCCACCAACGTGCGCATGGCCACAGACGGCCTTCCGATCAAGGTGAGGACCGTGATTGCCGGCCTGGGCGGACGCGCCATCACCAAGGCCAGCCTGCACCGTGTCATCCGCCAGGTCATGCACGACCAGATCGAGCCGGTGCATTTTCTGGACCTCGACATCTCAATCGTGAACCGCGTGCTGGAGCGCGAGCGCCAGACCCGGCGCACCGGTCCGATCGCCGAGAACATCCTGCGCGAGCTCGGTGGCGTGGCGCCCAAGTTTGGCTGAACGCAGGAGCAACACCATGGACCAACAAGTCAAGTTCTACCAGACCGGCACCTTCACCGTCGGCAACCGCCTGCTGGCGCCCGAGCAGCGCGCGGTGCAGGCCGACATGGCGCGCACCAATTCGCTCAACTCGGGGCACCGCGCCTGCCAGGGTTGTGGCGAGGCGCTGGGCGCGCGCTACGCGATCGACGCGGCGATGCGCGCCTGCGACAACCAGCTGATCGCGGTCAACGCGACCGGCTGCCTGGAGGTCTTCTCGACGCCCTACCCAGAGACCTCGTGGCAGATCCCGTGGATCCACTCGCTGTTCGGCAACACGGCCGCGGTCGCCACCGGCATTGCCGCCGCGATGCGCGTCAAGGGCCGCAAGAACGTGCGCGTGATCGCGCAGGGCGGCGATGGCGGCACCACCGACATCGGCTTTGGCTGCCTGTCGGGCATGTTCGAGCGCAACGACGACGTGCTCTACATCTGCTATGACAACGAGGCCTACATGAACACCGGCGTGCAGCGCTCGTCGGCGACGCCGCCGGCGGCGCGCACCGCCACCACCATGCCGCTTGGGCCGGAGCCGGGCAACGTGTTCGGCCAGGGCAAGAACGTGCCGCGCATCGCGATGGCGCATGGCATACCCTATGTTGCGACCGCCACCGTGGCCGACCTGCGCGACCTCGAGCACAAGGTCACCAAGGCGATGTCGATCCGCGGCGCGCGCTACATCCACATCTTCGTTCCCTGCCCGCTGGGCTGGGGCGCGGCCTCGCATGACACCATCAAGCTGGCGCGCCTGGCGCACGAGACCGGCATGTTCCCGGTCTACGAGGCCGAGCATGGCGAGGTCACCGGCGTGTCGAAGATCCGGCGCCGGGTGCCGGTCGAGGACTACCTGAAGCTGCAGCGCCGCTACGCGCACCTGTTCGGCAAGAAGCCGGCGGTGGAGACGATCGCCCGCATCCAGGCCATGGCCGACCTCAATATCCGCAAGTACGGACTGCTCGAAGAGGGAGCCCACTGACATGACAAAGCCCTTTGCCATCACGCTCGACGTCGGCTCTTCGCTCGCCAACAAGACCGGCTCCTGGCGCACCCACCGGCCGGTCTATCTGGATCGCCTGCCGCCCTGCAACAACCAGTGCCCGGCGGGCGAGGACATCCAGGGCTGGCTGTTCCACGCCGAGTCCGGCGACTATGAAAGCGCGTGGCGCCATCTGACGCGAGACAACCCGTTCCCGGCCATCATGGGCCGCGCCTGCTACCACACCTGCGAGGGCGCGTGCAACCGCGGCAAGATCGATCTGCCGGTGGGCATCAATTCGGTCGAGCGCTTTCTGGGCGACGAGGCGCTGAAGAAAGGCTGGGCGTTTGAGGCGCCGGCCAAGGAAACCGGCAAACATGTGCTGGTGGTCGGGGCCGGGCCTTCGGGCATGTCGGCCGCCTACCACCTGCGCCGCCTGGGCCACCAGGTCACCGTGGCCGAGGCGGGACCGATGGTGGGCGGCATGATGCGTTTCGGCATCCCGAAATACCGCCTGCCGCGCGAAGTGATGGACGCCGAGATGAAGCGCATCACCGACATCGGCGTGACAGTCAAGCTCAACACCAAGGTCGACGACATCATGGCCAGCATGAAGGAAGGCGGCTTCGATGCCGCCTTTCTGGCGGTCGGCGCCCACATCGCCAAGCGCGCTTTCATTCCGTCGGGCGACGCCTCGCACGTGATGGACGCGGTCGCGGTGCTGCGCTCGATGGAGGGCGAGGACAAGCCGATGCTGGGCCGGCGCGTGATCGTCTACGGCGGCGGCAACACCGCGATCGACGTGGCGCGCACCGCCAAGCGCCTGGGCGCCGAGCCGATCATCGTCTACCGCCGCACGCGCGACAAGATGCCGGCGCACGACTTCGAGGTCGAGGAGGCGATCGAGGAAGGCGTGATGATGAAGTGGCTCTCCACCATCAAGCACACCGACGGCGGCAAGACGCTGATCGAGAAGATGGAGCTCGACGCCAGCGGCCAGCCGCAGCCGACCGGCGAGATCGAGGAGCTCGAGGCCGACTCGCTGATTCTTGCGCTGGGGCAGGAAGTCGACCTGTCCCTGCTCGACAAGGTGCCGGGCCTGGAGATCGCCGGCGGCGTGGTCAAGGTCGGCGCCAACATGATGACCGGTCACGCGGGCATCTTCGCCGGCGGCGACATGGTGCCGGCCGAGCGCAACGTGACGGTGGCGATCGGGCACGGCAAGAAGGCCGCGCGCAACATCGACGCCTGGCTGCGCGGCGAGCAGCACAAGCCCGCGCCCAAGCACGAACTGGCGGGTTTCGAGAAGCTCAACACCTGGTACTACACCGACGCGCCCAAGACCGTGCGGCCGACGCTGGACATCATCCGCAGGCAGAGCACCTTCGACGAAGTCCAGGGAGGACTGGACGAAACGAACGCCTTGTTCGAAGCGCGCCGCTGCCTCTCTTGCGGCAATTGTTTTGAGTGCGACAACTGCTACGGCGTCTGCCCCGACAATTCGGTCATCAAGCTGGGGCCGGGTCAGCGCTTCAAGTTCAACTACGACTACTGCAAGGGTTGCGGCATCTGCGTGGCCGAGTGCCCCTGCGGTGCGATCAAGATGGTGCCCGAAGAGATCTGACTAGCCAGGCGGCGGGCGAGAAGTCCTATGGCGCGCCCCGAAAACGCGGTCACGGCAAGAATGAACTCAGCGATGCTCCCCGGATTGTGGCGGCTATGGCTGTCACCCGTGGCGGTTTTCCGGTACGCCATTGGGCATTTCCGGGCAACACAGTCCTCAAAAACCCAGCGACTCAACAATGGCCACCAGATCGGCGAAGCTTGCCTGTTCGAGCTTCACTGCCAATGCATTCTTGTCCAGGCCTTCGCACTCGAATCGTGTCATGCTGACCTCAAAGGATAGTTCGCAGATTTCCAGTGGCGACATAAAGCCGATGTGGCAGATATGGGCAAGACAGCGGCGCTCTGGATCGCTGAGTTCCAGGCCGTGGTGCTTGAGAATTTCCAGGTACCTTTCGGCAGTCCGGTTCAGCTTGCCGCTGATCTCCAGGGTGTTCTTCTGCCCGTCCGCGAGAATGGCCAGCGGCGGGCCGAAAAAGACGCTTGTCTTCCCGACGATTCGCGCTTTTTCAGTCGTCGTCAGGGCCGGGGCAATCCAGCTGGGGTCACCCCTGCCTCGATCGGGTTCGGGAATCAAGGCGGCATCGTCCGGGATTTGTGACATATCAGTGCGCGACCCCATGCTTGAGCTCGTGCTTGGCGTCCTTCATTCCCCAGGGAAGTTGCGGTGGCAATTCCGGCGCAATCTGGATGAAGCCCCGGTTTCTGGCGCCGTCCTGAACGTTGTGCGGGTTATGGCATTCGGTGCAGGTAAACCAGCGCTTCTTGCCGGTGCTGGCCCAGTCGCCGATCCGCTTGCCGTGAATGCCATCGCGCCAGTCGCGCATCTTGTCGCCGTGACACTTGCCGCACAGCAGTTGGGGCTGGTCAAAGCTGACCGGGTCACCAAAGTTGTCCACCAGCTTGTTGCGCTGCGTGGTGTGGTGGCAATCGAGACACCAGATACGCCCACGACCGTGCTGCAGGTTCTGCAGATCCGCCACCATGGCGCCCATGGTCGGCGTCGGGCCTGGCTTTTTGCTCGTCGGCAGTTTGGGTGGAGTGAACGTGGGGCCAACACCGTTGTGACAGGCTACGCCGCACAGCGGCATCAAGGCCAGCTTCTCTGAGCGCGGTTTGACGACCGCCTTTCCCGGCGGGATGTGTTCCAGAAGCGGTGTGTCACCCATCGGCACGGTGCCGTCGAACGGATCGCCCCACCAAAGCACCGCACCGGTCTTCGGCGAACACTTCACGTTGGGCCAGCCTGGTTGCAGGTCGCGCTTGACGACTTCCGATGCGCCTTTGCGGCTCTCAAAGCAGGCGGTCTCGGGTGCCGGCGTCGGCTGCGCAAAAGCGGAAGATATCAGGCCCCAGCAGAGGGCCAGAAGCATCGCGCTGAATGTGAGTTTTTTCATCATGAGTGCCTCAGCTTGATGCGCGGGGGACGGTCTCGCTGCTGCGCGGGAAATCAATCGATTCGCCTGCCGCACTGCCCTCATACCTGAGGTCGTGCACCAGGATTCCGATGGCGCCCTTGAGCAAAATGGACCAGATGAAGAAGCCCATCGCCCAGATACCGACGGTCATCACGATCTCGATCAGGGTCGGGTAGTACTCGATCACTTCGCCAATGGGTGTGGGGATGAAGCCGGGAACGATCAGACCCATGCCCTTCTCGATCCAGATACCGACAAACGCCAGCACGCAGGCAATCGGCAGCAGCTTGTAGTTGGTCCGTACGCTGGGAATCAAGAACATCACGAAAGCGATGATCATGAACACCAGGGAACTCCAGAACCATGGCACGAGCCGCGTCAGACCATGCAATCCGAACATCAGATAGTACAGACCATTGGCATGCTCGGTCCGGGCGTACAGTTCGACCACGATTTCCGACATCGTCAGGAAGAGGGCCAGGCCCAGGCACCAGGTAACGATGGTGGACAGCACATCGATGGCGTCGTTCTGAATCCAGAACTTGGTGTTCTTGCGGATGATCATGAACGCCAGAATGATCAGGCAGGGGCCAGCGGCAAACGCTGTCGTGATGAAACGTATCGGCATCATGCTGTGAAACCACATCGGGCGCGCGGGCATTGACGAGATCAGGAAGGCCGTGACGGTATGAATGCTGAGCGCCCAGACGATGGAGGTGTAAACCAGGGGCATGAAGATCTTGTTGTTGACGTGACCACCGGTATATTTTGCATAGAGGTAGTAAAACCCGCAGGCGAAATTGAGTATGAGGTAGCCGTTGAGTACCAGCACGTCCCACGCCAGCATTGAGCCCGGCATGTTGAAGATGCCGACAAACGGCAACATGTGCCAGAGCCGGTCGGGCCGCCCCATGTGAGCAAAGACGAACAGCATGACCATGCAGACCGCCGAAATCGCCAGCATCTCGCCCAGCACGGTCACTTCATGCATGGCCTTATGGTGGTAGATATAGGCGGGAAAAACGATGGTCACGGCCCCAGCCGCCACGCCGACCAGAAACACCAGATTGGCGAAGTAGAGGCCGTCGTGAATCTGGCTGCTCAGGCCGGTAACGATCAGTCCTTCGGTGTTCTGCAGGTAGAACCCATACAGCGCGCCGGCACTGAGGACCGCCAGAAAGCCCATCCAGGCATAGAACTTTGCCCCCCCCTTGAGGACATAGCGTGTGTAATCGACGATGAAGTTGATGAGTGTGTGCACAATCCGGCTCCTCAATCGTAGAAGTAAAAGAACTTCGGAAAGGTATTGAGTTCGGCCTTCAGGCGGAACACGTTCTTCCTGGCAAGAATCAGGCTGACTTCACTTTGCGGGTCGAGCAGGTTGCCGAATTTGCGCGCACCCACCGGGCACACTTCGACGCAGGCCGGATAGCGTCCCTGGCGGGTCCGCTGCAAACACCAGTGGCATTTTTCAACGACCCCCCGCATGCGCGGCCGATTGCCCAGGTAATGCGTCACCGGGTTCATCTCCGCCTTTGGCAGGACGGGTGTGGTCAGGTTGATGCGGCGTGCCCAGTAAGGGCAGGCACCCATGCACATGCGGCAGCCAATGCACCAGTTGTAGTCGATCACCACCGGGCCATCGGCCTCACGGTAAGTTGTTCTCACCGGGCACACCTTGACGCACGGCGGCTTCTCGCACTGCATGCAGGCAATCGGCATGTAGGTGGCGTCCTTTTCCGGAACCAGCTCCGGTTCGTAGTGATACTGGCCTTCGAGCACTTGACCGGCGGGGGTATAGGCATTGCCCCCGACCTGGATGCCCAGCCCCTCAGGATAGCCCTCGTTCATCTTCTCTTTCGAGAACTCGCCGCGCTCCATTCTGAGCACCTGGATCCACTCAATGCGTTCGCCGGGGCTCTTTCCGCGCGACTGGTTGTTTTCCTCGGCACATGCCTTGACACAGCGCCGACATCCGATGCACTTCCTGATGTTCAGGGCATACCCCATGAGAACACCCGGTAGCGCTTCGGTGGTGTCAACAGACACTTTCTTGCCGTACTGCGCGGAGTAGCGCCGCTCCAGCCGCGCGCGCGCTTCGGCTTTCTCGGCAGCGGTCATCAATCGGTAGTTGCCCTGGAAATGTTCAGCCCATTCAACCGTGGCCTTTTCATCGTCGCTCTGGGTCATCAGCGCTGCGGCACCCATCAACGATGACGCACTCAGCATCCCACCAGCTGCCAGAAAGTTGCGCCGCGAGCTGGTTGTGGTCGCTCCACCCGGAACGACAGGCGGCGGGCGCGCCGAACAGGCGGGCGGCGTCGCCGGGTTGGAATCGGCAGTTGGGCTTTTGTCAGGCGACACAGTCATTCTCCAGAGATAAGCAGATTTGCGTTGTACAAACCACAGTAACCAGTCGCTGGTCAAAGCCCGATGGAACA
>CAIMBE010000088.1 GCA_903839085.1 uncultured beta proteobacterium
CAGGCTGCCATCGCTGCTGCGCCGGGAATCGTTGCACAGGACGGCCGCGCACAGGGCTTCTCGATGCACCGGACCCGGCAGCGGGTCGCCCGGCACCCACGGCTGCTGCTCAGCCAGCAGCAGTTCCACATGCATCTTGTTTTGCGTCAGGGTGCCGGTCTTGTCGGAACAGATGGTGGTCACCGAACCCAGGGTTTCAACCGAAGGCAGGCGTCGAACCAGCGCATGCACCGCCACCATGCGGCGCGCGCCCAGCGCCAGCAGCACCGTCACCACGGCGGGCAGGGCCTCCGGGATGGCGGCGACCGCCAGACTGATGGCGGTCAAGGCCATCAGGAGCGGTTCTTCCCCGCGCAGCACACCGACCACAAAGATCACCATGCAGATGCCGATCACTGCCAGCGCCAGCCGCTTGCCGAAAGCAGCCAGCCGGCGCTGCAGCGGTGTGCTCCGGTCATCGCTGTCGAGCAGCCGCGCCACCTTGCCGAGTTCGGTCGCCATGCCGGTGGCCACGACCAGGCCGCGCGCGCGGCCGTGGGTGGCGGTGGTGCCCTTGAAGGCCATGTTGAACCGGTCGCCCAAAGCGCTTTGCTCGACCTCGGACAGCGCGCCGGTCTGCTTTGCGACGCTGACCGATTCGCCGGTCAGGGCCGACTCGTCGATCTGCAGCTGGGCGATCTCGATCAGGCGCAAGTCGGCGGGGACCTGGTTGCCGGCCTCCAGCAGAACGATGTCGCCGGGCACCAGACTGCTTGCCGGCACCACGCGAACCTCACCGCCCCGAAGCACCGTGGCCTGGGCCGCCGCCAGTTGCTGCAAGGCGGCCATGGCGCGATCCGCGCGCCAGCTCTGGAGAAAGCCGATCCCGGCGTTGAGCAGCACGATCACGACAATCGCCAGCGTGTCGATCAGCTCGCCGATGACGCCCGAGACGACAGCCGCGGCCAGCAGCACCAGCACCATGAAGTCCTTGAACTGCTCGGCCAGCAGGGCCAGCATGCCGCGCTGCGCCGGACCCGGCAATTCGTTGGGGCCGTGGCGCTCGACCCGCCGCCGCACCTCGGACTCATGCAAGCCCTGCTGCGGATCGACCCCATGATCACTGACCAGCTCATCGGCTGTGCGCAAATGCCAGGAACCCGTGTCGGCAAGATCGCTCATGGCCATCCCTTTCTTCACGCCATTGGACTGCCAAGCCAGGCCTGCGGCATTGACCTGGCGCAACGACTGCCGTGTCAAGGCGCCGCAATCGAGCGCCGGCACTGGGCAACAATAGGGGCCATGTTTCACATCGTTCTGGTCGAACCCGAAATCCCGCCCAACACCGGCAACGTCATCCGGCTGGCCGCCAACACCGGCTGCACGCTGCATCTGGTCGAGCCGCTCGGCTTCTCGATGGAGGACAGGCATATGCGACGCGCCGGGCTCGACTACCACGAGTACGCCGAACTCAGGCGCCATGCCGGCTGGCAGGAATTCCTGGCGACCGAGCGACCCAGCCCGCAGCGCATGTTCGCACTCACCACGCGCGCCAGCCGCCTGGTCCACGACGAGCGCTTTGCGCCTGGCGACTGGCTGGTCTTCGGCGCCGAGACGCGCGGCCTGGGTGAATCCGTGCGCCAATCCTTCGATCCCGCACGTTGCCTGCGGCTGCCGATGCG
>CAIMBE010000089.1 GCA_903839085.1 uncultured beta proteobacterium
CAGGCGCTCGACATCCTGGAGGCGTGCCTGTCAGAGGTCGGCCGATCGGCCTTCGACAGCGAGGCGTGATGGGCAGGCATCCCTGAAGACCTTGCACCGCCAGCGCCGCGAAGTGAGCGGCAACGGCGATCCTACTGGTTTTTCCCTTCAGACGGCTGCGCTTTGAGCGAGCGCTGGTACGCGACGATGGCTGCCAAATCGTCGTCCGAGATCGCGCGATAGAACTCGATTGGCCTCGGCCGGCAGATCATTTATCCGGGAAATCTCATACGCCGGTCCTGTTCCGAATCCTTGACACCAGGTCGGCAATGGCCTTGTGCGCCAAAACTGGCGCCACGGGATCCTCGATGGTTGACCGGATCAGTCTCTCCAGCATTTCAGCCTGGGGCGTGACCGGACCAAAGAAGCGCGGCTCGTCGCGCACCGCCAGTAGCAGGGTGGGGAAGTCCTCGACATCGATCGGATGCAACAGGTCGGCCTCGTCCTCCACATCGATCCACAAGAATTGCACTTGCGGGTATTTTGCCTGGGCCTGCCGGAAGCGCTCCTCGTATTCGCGGCACACCCCGCACCATTCGGCGCACAGGCAGACCACGAGGTCGGAACAGGTCAGCGCGGCGGTTGGATCGCTCATGGGGCAATGATCGCAGAAATGCGCATCCATCCAGCGAAAACAGTCGCCGCACGCCGGGCGGTTCCTTGTCCCGCAAATCGCTCTTCAAATTGCACTTGCCCGATGGCAATGGACCGCATGGAATAACCCTTTCGCTTTGTCGTCAGCCGACGGGCTGACCGCGGCAATCAGCTGCCTGGCGAACCCATCAAGCCGCAGCCGCGCAGGATCATCGACACCACGTGCTCGGTGGCACGGGCGTAATCTTGAGAGGCCAACTCGGAGACGCCCAACACCGCGCTGACTTGCACATCAAAGTCGGCATAGGTCTGGGTTGCCGCCCAGATGGTGAAAAAAAGGTGGGTCGAATCCACCGGCGCCATGCGCCCGGCATGGATCCAGCCGTCGATCACCGCGGCCTTGGCCCGCACCAGTTCGCGCAGTTCCTTGCCAAGCAGGGATTTCACCATCGGCGCGCCATGCAGGAGCTCGTTGGCAAATACCTTGGACGCGTGCGGTCGCTGCACGGACAGGGCCATCTTGGCCCGGATATAGGCTTCAATCGCCACCCTCGCGTCGGCGTCGGGGGTAATGCCATGGGTGGGCACCAACCAGTCCTCCAGCGTGCGCGCAAGCACCGCGCGGTAGAGCGCCTGCTTGCTGCCAAAGTAATAGTGCAGGTTGGCCTTGGGCAGGCAGGCCGCCTCGGCAATGGCAGCCATGGTGGCCCCGCCAAACCCGGCGCCGGCAAACACGCGTTCAGCGGCGGTCAGGATGACCGTTTCGTTGGCCTGGCGTATCTGGCCTTTGGCGACCGACTCGATCAGGGTCGCAGATTGACTGATGACAACAGGCCTCATCACTCGCAGCAAAATCGGGTCTTGCCCGCGCGGGCAAGACCCTTGGTGGCAGATGAGTCAGCCACCTATTTTGAGGCCGCTTCCCATACAGCGTGCGAATAGGCGACTTTTCCCGGATCCTTCTTGATCACTGGTGAACTGCCCGCGGCCAGCAATACCTTGACAGTGCGCTCAAACGCTGCGGGCTCCAGATAGCCAATCTTCGGTGTGCCGGCGTTGGTGATCAGCTTGGCCACATTTTCCATTTGGCGCTTTTGCACTTTCTCGGTCGCGCTGCCTGAGGTATCCGCAGCGACCACGATCTTGGCCGCTTCGGCCGGGTTCTTCACGGCGTCATTCCAGCCCTTGAAGGTCGCCTTCAGGAACTTGCCCATGCGCGCCACAAACGCGGGATCCTTGAGCTTGGACTCCAGCACATACAGGCCATCCTCCAGCGAGGCGACGCCCTCTTTCTCGTAGAAGAACGTCACCAGATCACTCTCCTTGACGCCAGCGTCCACGACCTGCCAGTACTCGTTGTAGATCATGGTCGAAATGCAGGCGGCCTGGTTCTGCAGCAGCGGATCGACATTGAAGCCCTGCTTGAGAATCTTGATGTCGGAGTCGGTCTTGTATCCGAGCTTGGCCATCCAGTTCAGGAACGGGTATTCGTTGCCACCGTACCAGACGCCCAGCGTCTTGCCCTTGAAATCCTTGGGCGTGCTGACGCCGCTGGCCTTCTTGCAGGTCAGCATCAGGCCCGACTGGTTGAACACCTGCGCAATATTGACCAGCGGCACGCCGGCTTCGCGCGCCGCCAGCGCATCGGGCATCCAGTTCACGACCACATCGGCGCCGTTGCCGGCGATCACCTGGACCGGCGAGATATCCGGACCGCCCGGCTTGATGGTTACGTCCAGTCCTTCGGCCTTGTAGTAGCCTTTGGACTGGGCGACGTAATAGCCCGCGAACTGCGCCTGCGGCAGCCACTTGAGCTGGACGGTGACCTTGTCGGCGGCGCTCGCACTGGCGCCCAGGGCGACGCCGCACACGGCCAGCACTGCGGCCATCAGGCTGCTGGAGATCTGGGAAGAACGAATCATGGGAAGCTCCTTGGTTTGAGAAAAAAGACATGCCCGATCGGAACACCGGGCACGCGACGGGAAACAAATTCAGCTGTCACGTACCGACGGGTGCCAAAACGCTACGCGACGCTCGAGCTGGACCAGCAGGGCATACGCCACGGAACCGGTCACGGCCGCCACCACAATGGCGCTCCACACCAGCGGCATGTTCATGCGCGAGGCTTCGGTCGAAATGCGAAACCCGAGGCCCGAGGTGGGGGAGCCGAAAAACTCGGCCACGATGGCGCCGATCAGCGCCAGTGTGGCGTTGACTTTGAGCGCGGCAAACATGAACGGCAGCGCCGCCGGCAAACGCAGGGCCAGCAGGGTGCGGCCATAGCCCGCGGCATAACTGTGCATCAATTCGCGCTCCAGCCTGCCCGCAGCTTTGAGTCCGGCCAGGGTTGACACCAGCATCGGAAAAAACGTCATCAAGGCGACGACCGCTGCCTTGGACTGCCACTCAAAGCCAAACCACATCACCGCGATCGGCGCCACCGCCACCAGGGGAATCGTGCTTGTCAACGACGCCAGAGGCAACAAACCGCGCTGCAGGAAGGGCAGCCTGTCAATCGCCACGGCCACCCCGAATCCTAATCCCGACCCCAGGATCCAACCGGTCAGGACCGCCTTCAAGACGGTTTGCATGAAATCCCCCCACAAGGTGGCTCCATGGCTTGCAATCGACTGCAAGATCAGGCTCGGCGGCGGCAACAGGACGCGGGGGACCTCCAGCGCGACCACCAGCAACTGCCAGAAGTAGATCACCCACAGGCCAAACAGGGCCGCAGTCAAGGTTCCGTAGATACGCCCAGCATCCAGCGCCGCCATATGCCGGATCGACTGCACCGCCAACAGCGCCAGCGCCGACGTGGCGAGCCAGAACAGCGAGGTTGGCGGCGCCGCGCCGAGCGCCGGGTCGGACCGCATCAGGACCAGGCCACCTGCCAGACAGACCGACAGCAACAGCCGGGTTGCCTTGGTGTCGCGCTTCATGCCTGACTCCTGTTGCGCAACACCAGGCGCTCGACGCCGGCCACCATCGTCGTCAGCGCCAATCCAAGCAACGCAGACATCACCAGCGCCGACCAGATTTGCACCGTGTTGCCATAGTAAGAGCCGGTCAGCAAGCGTGCGCCCAGCCCGGCTTGAGCGCCGGTTGGCAACTCGGCGACCATCGCCCCGACCAAACCGGCAGCGATGCCGACCCGCAACGCCGGAAACAGGAACGGCAGGGCGGCCGGCAAACGCAGGAACCACAGGGCCTGCCAGCGCGTTGCTGCATAGGTGTGCAGCATCTCGGTTTCGATCCGCTGCGGTGAGCGCAAGCCCTGAACCAGGGCCACCGTGACCGGGAAGAAGCACAGGTACATCGCGATCACCGCCTTTGGCGCGACACCGGCGAAGCCCAGGCTGCCCAGTATCACCAGCACGATCGGCGCAATCGCCAGCACAGGCACACTTTGCGAGGCCACGATCCATGGCAGCAATGCGCGGTCGAGCGTGCGCGAATGGACAATGCACACCGACAGCACCAAACCGAGCAGCGTGCCCATCACGAAACCCCATAGGGTCGATTCGGCAGTCACCGCCACGTGATACAGCAGATTGCGCGGAGAATCCAGCGGCCAGTCGACCAGACCCGACCAGAAATCCTGCAGCACCTGGTGCGGTGCCGGCAACACCGGGCGCTGCATCTCCATGGTGGCCAGCAACAGGTCGCGCCAGCCCCAGGCACCATCCTGCGGCAGTACACGCTCAATGGCGCCTGGTGTGTTGAGCATCCAGGCACCAAGGTACCAGGCCAGCAAGCTTGCCACCAGCATCACGGCGACCGGCAAACCCTGCACCCGAAACTGCGCCATGCGGGCCCCGAGCGTGGCCTCAGTCATGGTGTCCCTCGGCCAGAGCCTCGCGCACCGCGTGGGCCACTTCGATGAACACGGCGGTATCGCGCAAACCGAGGTAGCGCGCGTCCGGCAGCGGCGACTCGATCACCTTGACGATGCGTCCGGGCCGCGGAGACATCACGACGATGCGGGTGGCCAGATAGACCGCCTCGGCGATCGAATGCGTGACAAACAGAACAGTGCGCCGTTCTCGCTGCCACAACTGCTGAAGCTGCTCGTTCAGGCGGTCGCGAGTGATCTCATCGAGCGCACCAAAGGGTTCGTCCATCATCAGGATGCGGGGCTCGAACGAGAGGGCGCGGGCAATCGAGACCCGCTGCTGCATGCCCCCCGAAAGCTGCCAAGGGTACTTGCTCTCGAAACCGGTCAGCCCGACGCGCGCCAGATGGTCGAGCGCTATGTCCTTGCTCTCGAGCCGGGTGCGGCCCTGGATCTGCAGTGGCAAGGTGACATTGCCCAGCACCGTGCGCCAGGGAAACAAGGCGGGCGACTGAAATACGTAGCCATAAGCGCGCGCCAATCGCGCCTCGTGCGGGCTGACGCCATTGACCAGCACCTTGCCAACACTGATCTTTTCAAGGTCGGCAATCACGCGCATCAAGGTGGTCTTGCCACAGCCAGAGGGACCTATCAGCGCGACAAACTCGCCTTCGCCGATGTCCAGATCGATATTGCTGAGCGCATGGACCGGTGAATCGGCCGTTTCATAAACGACACTGGTGTCGCGAACTTCGACCGCGAGTCGCGCACTCGCCAACGGCGTGGCGCCTGACGCTAACGGCACTTCTGGATTTTTCATTGAAACGCGGAGAAATTGGTTGCCACGCACCAAAGCGAAGCGAAGCAGCCTGGAAACCAGGCAAACAGTCAACTCATTCTATCGATCCACGCTATTTCCGTGCCAAAAATATCGTCGGGGTTTGTACGGGTACCCAAGACCGCAGACGGTGCGCGCTAGGCTTCTGTCTCCGGGGCCTGGCGCGACCGCGCCAGCGCCACATACCAGTCCAGACAGGCCGGATTGGCCATCGCCTCACGGTTGACCACCTTTTCGATCGGCTGCCCCAGCAGCAGTTTCTTGATCGGCAATTCCTGTTTCTTGCCGGACAGCGTGCGCGGAATCTCTGCCACCTGAAAAATCTCGTCGGGCACGAAACGGGGCGACAAGGCCGTCTTGATCGCTCCAGCGATTCTGGCCTGCAGTTGCGCGTTCAGCGTCTGCCCCTCGCGCAGCACCACAAACAAGGGCATGTAGCTGTCCCGGCCGAGGTACTCGAGATCCACCACCATGGAATCCAGTATCTCTGGCAAGGCCTCGACCGCGCTGTAAAGCTCGCTCGTGCCCATGCGCAGACCGTGCCGGTTGATCGTGGCATCGCTGCGCCCATAAATGATGCAACCACCGTGACGGCCGACCTTCAACCAGTCGCCATGGCGCCAGACACCGGGGTACATGTCGAAATAGCTCGACAGATAACGCTTCTTGCCCTGATCCCCCCAAAAATACAAGGGCATGCTGGGAATCGGTTGCGTGCAAACCAGTTCCCCCACCGCATCGATGACCGCCTGCCCCTGCTCGTTCCAGGCCCCCACCGCGCAACCGAGCAAGCGGCACTGCATTTCGCCCGGTACTTGCGGCAACTCACGGTTGCCGCCTATGAAAGCGCCACAGAAATCCGTGCCGCCCGAGATGTTGCACCACCAGATGTCGCCCCCACGCTCCTTCACTTCGTGTAAGTCGCTGCCCGGCGCGGCGGCGGCGGCCTTTAGCTTTCGAAACTGGGTGGTACCCCATGTCTGGGCATCCGCACTCAGGGGCGAACCGGTGGTGCCTAGCGCGCGCACGCGGGACAGATCGCCGCAGGCCGCCAGGTCAACGCCTGCTTTTTGGCAATTGGCATAAAACGCGGCACCGGCGCCAAAGAACGTGACCTTGAGCTCTGCCGCAAAGCGCCACAGGGTGGTCCAGTCGGGGACCACTTTATTGCCGGCGGCATCGACCGAAGGGCCCGCCGGGTTGCCGTCAAAAATGCAGCAGGTGACACCGCCGAGCAAGCCGCTGATTTGGGCGTTCCACATCACCCAGCCGGTGGAGCTGTACCAGTGGTAGCGCTCGCCCAGGGAGTTCGGCGCGTAGCTGCAGCCGATATCGTTATGCAGGCACTTGAGGGCCTGCGCCACCAGAATCGTGCCACCATGGCCGTGCACGATCGGCTTGGGCAGCCCGGTGGTACCGCTGGAGTAAACAATCCACAGGGGGTGATCGAAATCCAGCCAGAGGGGCTCGAAGCCCTTGGCCTGCGCGTCATTGCGACTGATCACCTCATGGAATTGCGCTTGGTCGAGTCGGGTCGCGAAGGAGTCCCCGACCAGTCCCGGACCGTTCAGCCGGATCAGGTGCCGGACGCTTGGCAGCGCTGCGCAGAGTTCGACAACGAGTGCCCGTCGATCGAGGTCGCGTCCGGCGTAGGTCACGCCATCGCAGGCAATCAGCACCTTGGGTTCTATCTGCCGGAAGCGGTCGAGCACTGCATTGGCGCCCATGTCCGGCGCGCAGATGCTCCAGACCGCCCCGATGCTCGCCGTCGCCAGGAACGCGACGATCGCCTCCGGTGCATTGGGCAGGTAGGCAGCGACGCGGTCGCCCTGTTGCACGCCATGGTCCTGCAGGTGCAAGGCCATGGCAGCGACCTGCTGGCGCAGCTCTGGCCAGCTCGTTTCACGCGCTGGCGACCTGCCCAGGGTCTTCTCGTTGTGACTGAGAATGGCGGCCATGCCTGCCGCCTCGGCCGGCGCCACGTGCCGCAGCACCTGCTGGGCATAGTTGACCCTGGCCCCGACAAACCATCGGGTATCTGGCATCGGGGCGCCATCGCACACCAGGCTGGCGCGCGTCGGCGAGCGCAAATCGAAATAATCCCAAACGCTTTGCCAGAAGGCGTCCAGATCGGTGGTTGACCAGCGCCACAGCTCGGCGTAGGAATCGAACGAGAGCCCTCGCTCATCGCGCAGCCAGTTTTGATACAGGCGAATCTGTGGCAGGTAGGGCGGCATGGTGGCTTGGATCATGGAGCGGGCTTGATGCAATTCTGGCTAGGAAAGATGGCTGGTTGCTGCGGCTGAAAACCCCCGGGGCTGAAATTCTGTTTATAGTCGCAGACCCCCTTGAACGCGGAATTCTGATGCAAATCTGGAAGCAATCTTTCTCTGTGGCCGACCTGATCGCCGCTCACGTTGACACCACAGTAGCCCATCTCGGAATTGAATTTCTCGAGGTCGGAGAGGACTTCATTCGCGCGCGCGTGCCGGTGGACCGCCGAACACGCCAACCCTATGGCTTGCTGCATGGCGGGGTCAGCGTGGTACTGGCCGAAACGCTGGGCTCCTGCGGCGCGGCGTTCTCGAGCCCACCAGGTCACCGGGCCGTCGGGCTCGATATCAACGCCAATCACATCAGAAGCAGCACCAGCGGCTGGGTCACCGGTACCGCCCGTCCGGTCCACCTGGGTCGCACGACCCAGGTCTGGCAGATCGACCTGCACAACGAGGCGGGCGAACTGACTTGCGTGTCGCGAATCACGATGGCCATTCTGGCGCCCCGTTAGGCCGAGCGCTCCAGCCGCTCGCTCTTCCAGTACACATCATCTCCGGGCGTTCCGTCGGTACGGTAGCGGTTGAGCACCCGCGCCAGCACAAACAGCAGATCACTCAACCGGTTCAGATACTGGCGCGGCGCATCCTTGAGGGCCTCCTGGCCCTCAAGCGCCACCACTGCGCGCTCCGCGCGCCGTGCCACCGTGCGGCAAACATGGGCCAGCGCCGCAGCGCGTGTTCCGGCCGGCAAAATGAATTCCTGCAACCGCGGCAGGGTTTCGTTGTATTCGGCCAGTGCCGAGTCCAGCGCCAGCACCGCCTCGGGCTTGAGCAGCTCAAAGCCGGGAATCGACAGCTCACCGCCGAGATTGAAGAGCTGATGCTGGATCTCGACGATCAGGGAGCGCACCGCGACCGGCATGTCCTCGCACAGCAGGACGCCGAGGTTGGAGTTGAGTTCGTCGACATCGCCCATGGCATGCACGCGCAGGCTGTTCTTGGACACACGGGTATTGTCGCCAAGGCCTGTTGTGCCCTGATCCCCGGTGCGGGTGGCGATTTGCGTCAGTCGTTGACCCATGCTGGTATTCCTTTGTTGCGCCTATTGTTGCAGCAAAATATAAACTACGGGGGTTGCACGAGACGACGCCGCGAGGCGACACCCGGCCCGGCAACCGAATTGCCCAACCTAGGACACCTCTGTGAACGCATCCAGCCATCAGTCTCATCCGGTTCCTGCAATCCATCAGCGCGAGGTACCGGCAGCGCTGATCGATGCGCTGCGACAGCGCTTCCTGGAGAAACTCTCGACCGCGCTGGTGGTGCGCGAACAGCATGGCCGCGATGAGTCCTCGTTTGCGGCGCCGCCTCCGGCCGCGGTGGTGTTTGCCGAGTCGACCCGGGATGTTTCCGACGCCGTCAAGCTGGCCTCCGATTTCAGCGTCCCGGTGATTGCCTTCGGGGTCGGCACCTCGCTCGAGGGCCACCTGCTCGCAGTACAGGGCGGCATCAGCATCGATGTCGGCCGCATGAACCGGATCCTGGCCGTTAACGCCGAGGACCTGACCGTTACGGTGCAGGCGGGCGTGACGCGCAAGCAGCTCAACGAGGCGCTCAGGAGCACCGGGTTGTTCTTTCCGATAGACCCTGGCGCCGACGCCACGCTCGGCGGCATGAGCGCGACCCGCGCCAGCGGCACCAACGCCGTGCGTTACGGCACCATGCGCGAAAATGTTCTGGCCCTCGAGGTGGTGAGCGCCAGCGGCGAGGTCATTCGTACCGGCACGCGCGCCAAGAAGAGCAGCGCCGGCTATGACCTGACGCGCCTGATGGTTGGATCCGAGGGCACACTGGGAGTCATCACCGAGGTGACCGTCAAGCTTTATCCCTTGCCCGAAGCCATTTCGGCGGCGATCTGTTCCTTCCCAAGTATCGAGGCGGCGGTTCGCACGACCATTCAGATCATCCAGTTGGGCATACCGATTGCGCGCGTGGAACTGATCGATAGCAACACGGTGCGCATGGTCAACGTCCATTCCAGGTTGCAGATGAAAGAGGAGCCCTTGCTGCTGATGGAGTTCCACGGCTCGCCGAGCGGCGTGGCCGAACAGGCTGAGATGGTGCAGGAGATAGCGACTGGCTTTTGCGGCACCGCATTCGAGTGGGCGACCACGCCCGAGGATCGCACGCGATTGTGGACCGCCAGGCACAATGCCTACTTTGCCGCGATCCAGTCCAGACCCGGCTGTCGCGCCATTTCAACCGACACCTGCGTTCCCATCTCGCGACTGGCCGACTGCCTGCTGGACTCGGTGACTGAAGCCGATGCCAGCGGTATCCCGTACTTCCTTGTCGGCCATGTCGGTGATGGCAATTTCCATTTCGGCTATCTGATCGACCCCGACAAACCCGAAGAGCGCGAGATTGCTGAAAAGTTGAACCATTCGCTGGTCACACGCGCTCTTCGCCTGGAGGGCACCTGCACCGGAGAACACGGCGTTGGTCTACACAAGATGGATTTCCTGGTTTCCGAGACCGGCCCTGGCGCGGTTGAAATGATGCGCACCATCAAGCGCGCGCTCGACCCGAAGAACATCATGAATCCGGGCAAGATTTTCAAGCTTTAGGCCGCCGGCAGTTCAGCTTCCTCGGCAATGGCGTTGGCCATGTACTCGATCATCCGCTGCATGTCCTGGTCGGTGTCGGCATAGCGCTGGACGGTGGCCAGAAATTCATCCTGGATTTCGATGAACGCATCGACGATATCAGGGTCAAAATGCGTGCCGCGACCCTCGAATATGATGGCCACCGCCTGGTCATGTGGCACCCCCACTTTGTAGACGCGGTTCGATATCAGGCCTTCATAGACATCGGCGACCGCCAGCAAGCGCGCGGACAGCGGAATCTGCTCACCCGAGAGTCCCTGCGGGTAACCGCTACCGTCCCATTTCTCATGATGGGAACGGGCCATCTCTTTCATTGTGGTGAACGGTTCGCCCTGGTAGTTGAAGGTCTTTTCAATCTGTTCCAGCACGTCGTAGGCGAGGGTGGTGTGCGTCTTCATGACCGCATTTTCGGAGGACGTCAGATTGCTCGGCTTCAGCAGGATCCAGTCGGGAATTCCAATCGTGCCCAGGTTATGCAGGGGGGCAGCGTGATACAAGAGGTTGATATAGGAATCTGTCAGCACGGCGGCGAACCTAGGGTGCCTCTGAAGCCGCTTCGCAAGCGACTTGAGGTAGTGCTGGCTGCGCCAGATGTGGTTGGCAGTGTCCGAACTGCGCGCGCCGGCCAATTTGGCCAAGGCAAACGCCGCGACCGACATGCCTTCAAGCACCGCATCGGCAACAGTCTCACGGTCACTCTCGCGTAAGTTCAAAATCTAGTCCCCTGAATTTTCAGTGTCTTCTTCGATCCGAAGTTTAGGCTACTCCGCTCGCAAAGACAAAAATAGAAGCGCCGCCCAGTCCACAGTCGTTTGACTGACCTGCTGCGGCAACGCCAAACCCGATCTTAAACCGGGAGGCGTTCAGCGGGCAGTGGTGCGCGCGAGTTTTTCAATCAGGCCGTTGAGTTCATCGAGCGAGCCAAACTGGATGCTGATTTCACCCATTTCCTCCAAGCGCCCCGCGCGCTTGACCCTCTTTTTCACCCGCACTTCAACCGCCGCCGCCAGCAAATCGGACAGTTCTTCTTCCACCCGCTTGATGTCTCGTGACTTTTCCTTCTTGGTCTTGACTGAGGTCAAATTGAATTCCGCGCCCAGCTTCTTGACCAGACGCTCGGCCTCGCGCACCGACATCTTTCGAGCACTGATCTGACTGGCTGCCGTGATCTGGCTGGCTCGGTCAAGCGCGAGCAGGGCGCGCGCGTGACCCATGTCCAGGTCGCCTGCCATCAGCATGGTTTGCACCGGATCAGCCAGATTCAGCAATCTCAGCAGATTGCTGGCGGCACTGCGAGAGCGCCCGACGGCTTGGGCCGCAAGTTCGTGAGTGAGTCCAAACTCTTTTACCAGCCTTTGCAAACCTTGGGCCTCTTCCAGTGGGTTGAGATCCTCGCGCTGAATATTCTCAATCAGTGCCATGGCCGCAGCCACTTCGTTCGGAACATCGCGCACCAGCACCGGAACACTGTCAAGGCCGGCGAGTTTGGCGGCACGAAAACGGCGCTCACCCGCAATGATTTCGTATTTCCCCTCGTGCGGGCCGTCCTGAAGTCGACGCACGAGGATGGGCTGCAGGATGCCCTGTACTTTGATGGACTCGGCCAATTCGTACAGGGCGCCCTCGTCCATGCGCGTCCGCGGCTGGTACATGCCGGGCACCATGTCGGCAAGGAGCAAGGACGCCGGCAAGCCCGGGCTGACCGGGTTCCCGGCGGATGCGTCGAATGCCGCCCGGTCGCTGACGTTGGGTCCGAGCAGAGCTTCGAGTCCGCGACCCAGGCCCTTGGGTTTCTTGGTAACCATCTTTGTCCTTTTTCAATTCTTTGCGGAACCGTCCATCAAAGCCGTCTTCAACTTAGCCGCGACTCTGCGCAACAGTCCTTCTGACCAAGCTGTGGCTGATCAAGTTCCAGCAGCAACTCATGGCCCGCGGTCCAGTCACCCAAGCCCGACTCGGCATTGATGTGTCCCGCTTTCCCGTAATCGACATAGCGCGAGCCCCAGGCGGCGGAGAACTGGCGTGCCCTCCGGTCGGTGCAATAAGGATCATTGCGACTTCCCACCAGACAGCTTCTGAACGGCAGCGCTTGCAGGGAAATCGGCGACCAGCTGACAAGAATAGACGCGAGTTCCTCGCGCTGCGCATCACCGGGCGCCACCAGCAGGGCAGCTTTCACCAGGCGAGTATTGCACGAGTACATGGCCCACGCCGCCACCAGAAGGCACCCCAGACTGTGGGCCACAAGAATCACCGGTTCGCCGTGCTGCAAAAGCACATCTTCCAGCCGCGCCGTCCAGTCGCCCCGCAACGGCCGCATCCAGTCATGCTGCTCAACCCGTTCATATCCATACTTCGCTTGCCACCGGCTCTGCCAGTGATCCGGGCCTGAATTTTGCCAGCCGGGCAGGATCAATACCTTGGTCGGACTCATTTTGCTATACTTTTGGTAGCGAAGGCGTTTCGTTTCAAGCAAGCACAGGCGACCTGCCTAAATTTTCTCGATCCGCTCGACCATTTCCTGGGCAAACGCCACAAATGCCTGCGCTCCCTTGCTCGAAGGGTCAAATACCACGCCGGGCAGCCCATAGCTTGGAGCTTCGGCCAGGCGCACATTGCGCGGAATCACGGTGTTGAAAACCTTGTTGCCGAAATGGGACTTGAGTTGCTCGCTCACCTGCTGCTGCAGGGTTATGCGGGCGTCGAACATAACGCGCAGCAAGCCGATGATGGCCAGTTCCTTGTTCAGGTTGGCATGCACCTGCTTGATGGTGTTCACCAGGTCCGTCAGGCCCTCGAGCGCAAAGTACTCGCACTGCATCGGAACAATGACCCCGTGCGCAGAACACAGGCCATTGAGCGTCAGCATCGAAAGCGACGGCGGGCAATCGATCAGGATGAAATCATAGTCTTGCTCGACTTCCGCCAGGGCCTGCTTCAGGCGCTTTTCACGCCTCTGCACGTCCACCAATTCGACCTCAGCGCCTGACAGTTCCCGGTTGGCACCAAGAATGTCGTAGCTGCACCCGCCCTGCACCAGTTTTTCGCTCTTGACTCGGGCTTCCGCGATCGACGCCGACTCCAGCAAAACGTCGTAAACGGTCAGTTCCAGCTTGCGCTTGTCCACGCCCGATCCCATGGTCGCGTTGCCTTGGGGATCGAGATCAACCATCAACACGCGCTGACCAACCTTGGCCAGGCCGGCCGCGAGATTGACGGCGGTGGTGGTCTTGCCAACCCCCCCTTTTTGATTGGCAATGCAGAAAATTTTGGCCATAAAGGAAGTATCTGAAACAAGCCCTAAAGTGCGACGAAGGTCAGCGTGCCAGCGCCAGTTTGACGCCGAACCCAATCAGAAAAAATCCGGCAATTTTTTCCAGTCCGCGCGATATCATGGGGCTGGCCCGCAGGCGTTCGGCCAGAAAATGGGTCAGCAAGACAACCGTCAATCCATACGCAAAAGTAAGCGCAGCAATGGTCACGGCCATGAAGGCAAAGGTCGTCAGTCCCTGGTGCCGCTGCGGATCCACAAAGAGCGGGAAGAATGCCATGTAGAAAACAATGGCCTTCGGATTCAGCAGCGTAATCATCAGCGCCTGGCGCATGTAGTGATGCGGCCTGATATGGAGGATGGGTGCCGAGCCGGTCTTGGCCAGAAGCATCTTCGCACCCAACCAGGCCAGATAGGCGGCGCCCGCCCATTGAACCGCATTGAACGCGGCCGGGTAAGTGCTTAGCAGCGCGGCAACGCCAGCCACCGCCAGCCACATCAAAACCTGGTCACCCAAAATGACGCCGAGGGTGGCCGCCAGCCCACCCTGGATGCCGCCCTTGCCGGTTGATGTAATCAGGGCCAGATTGCCGGGGCCAGGAATCAGCAGAAAAACGATGATCGCAACGACAAATGCGCCGTAGTCGGCTATGCCAAACATGAAATTGTTCCTTCAAGACCGGGAGAGTTTACGTTACGTTCTGCGCATCCAGACAATACAGCGCTCCGCCTCCAGCCCCGGCACCGTCAGGTGTTCCACGTGAAACACCTGCGCGCACTCAGACACCGAAGCAATTTCACTGTCCGGGCGCTTGCCCTTCATCGCCATCCAGACGCCATTCGCAGCCAATGCGCCCTGCGACCAGGACACAAAATCCGACAGCGAGGCAAAGGCACGGGAACCGACAACTTCGTACTGCTCTGTCAGATTCTCGACGCGCGCGTGCAGACCGCGCAAATTCGGCAGCTTCAAGGTCGCAGCAACCTGACGGACAAACGCCGCCTTCTTGGCCACGGTGTCGACGCAGTCAACGAGGACCTCCGGACAACAAATGGCGATCACCACGCCCGGCAAGCCAGCTCCCGAGCCCACGTCCAGCAGACGGTTTGCCCTCCTCTCGGTCGCGCCTCCCTCAAAGGCGGCGCTCGATGGTCCATCTCGGCCAAGACGGGTCAACTCGGCGCGCAAGGGCACAACGACCGCCAAACTGTCCAGCAGATGGTGCGTCAGCATGTCCGCCGGCTCACGGAGGGCCGTCAAGTTGTAAACCTTGGTCCACTTCTGGATCAAGTCAAGATAATCCAGCAGTTGGGCAATCTGAGCATCGTCGAGGGTCAGTCCCAGTTCCGTCGATCCCTCGCGCAAGCCCCTCTCCAAGGCACGCATCAGGCACTCTCCCCACTTGGGCCTGCCGGTTCGCCGCCGGACAGGACATCTTTCACGCCTTTCCTTTTCAGATGAATCAACAGCAGAGATATCGTCGCCGCAGTGATTCCGGAAATTCGAGACGCCTGCCCCAAAGTTTCCGGCTTGTGTTTGTTCAATGTCTGCCGCGCCTCGATACTCAGAGCCGGCACCTGCATGTAGTCCAGTGTCATCGGCAGGCGAAGGCTTTCGAAGCGCGCGGTGCGGGCCACCTCATCTTTTTGGCGGTCAATGTAACCCGAGTACTTGGCCGAAATTTCAATCTGCTCAACCACACCGGCAGCAAACCACGCTTGGTCCGGCGGCTGCGCCGACGAATTGCCGGCGCTGCCGGCGACAAATTCAGGGCTTGCATAGATGCCGCCATTCAATGACATCAGCCCGGAATAGCTGACGTCAGGCCTGCGCAGCAAGTCAGCCAGACAATACTCATGCTCAATCGCCTTGCCCAGAACGCGCTCCGACTCCTCAGCACCGAGGCTTCTTGGGCTCACCCAGAGGGAGCGCAGACGCTCTGTTTCACGTGAAACAGCATCGCGTTTTCGACAGAACGACTCCCAGCGATTTTCATCCACAAGTCCGAGCTTGCGCCCGACTTCGGTCAAGCGCAAATCTGCGTTGTCTTCCCGCAGCTGAAGTCGAAACTCTGCCCGGCTGGTGAACATCCGGTAGGGCTCGGACACCCCTTTGGTGATCAGGTCGTCCACCAGCACGCCCAGATAAGCCTGATCACGCCCCGGTACCCAGGTCTCCGCCGGCCAACTGCACTCGACACCCGCCTGCAGCGCGGCATTGATACCGGCATGCAGTCCCTGCGCCGCGGCCTCCTCGTACCCGGTCGTACCGTTGATCTGCCCGGCGAAAAAAAGGCCACCAATCGATCTGGTTTCGAAGCTGCTCCTGAGCTGCCGAGGATCAAAATAATCGTACTCGATGGCATAGCCGGGGCGAAGAATATGCGCGTTTTCAAGCCCTGCCATCGAACGCACCAGCGCATACTGGATGTCAAATGGCAAACTGGTGGAGATCCCGTTAGGGTAGTACTCGTTGGTCGTCAGGCCTTCGGGCTCAAGGAAGATCTGGTGGCTGTCCTTGCCGGCAAAACGGTTGACCTTGTCCTCCACGCTCGGACAGTAGCGCGGCCCCACTCCTTCAATCTTGCCGGTGAACATCGGGCTGCGATCAAAGCCGCTTCGGATGATTTCATGGGTCCGGGCGTTGGTATGTGTAATCCAGCATGACCTTTGTCCCGGATGCTGCTCGGGCCGGCCCAGAAAACTGAACACCGGCGTCGTCGGCCGCGTACCGCCGGTCATTCCATCGCCCGGTTGCTCAATGCACTTTCCGAAGTCAATCGAGCGACCATCCAGACGCGGCGGCGTTCCCGTTTTCAAGCGCCCTTGCGGCAGCTTCAGTTCTTTCAAGCGAGCGGACAGGCGGGTCGCAGGGGGATCCCCCGCCCTGCCAGCCGCGTAATTGCTCAGACCCACATGAATCTTGCCGTCCAGAAAGGTACCGGCTGTCAGCACAACGGTCTTGGAACGGAACTTGATCCCGGCCTGCGTCACAGCGCCAATTACGCGGTCGCCCTCGACCATCAAGTCATCCACCGCCTGCTGGAACAGCCATAAGCCGGGCTGATTTTCCAAACGGCGGCGAATCGCCGCTTTGTACAGAACGCGGTCGGCCTGGGCGCGGGTGGCACGAACGGCCGGCCCCTTGCTGGAATTAAGAATACGGAACTGGATGCCTGCCTCATCGGTAGCGGCAGCCATGGCGCCACCCATGGCGTCGACTTCCTTGACCAAATGCCCCTTGCCGATGCCGCCGATGGATGGGTTGCAACTCATCTGCCCCAGCGTCTCAATGTTGTGGCTCAGCAGCAGCGTGCGGCAACCCATGCGGGCCGCGGCCAGGGCAGCCTCGGTTCCGGCATGGCCGCCACCGACCACGAGGACATCAAAAATCTGCGGGTAAATCATGTCTTTTCTTGACAACGCAATCGAGTGGAAAGGGGGGCGAGCGCGCCAAGCGCCAGGTGGGGTGAATGCGGGATTTTACTGGCCCGCCAGATTCCTGCCCGAATCAGCGATCCGAGGCTCGCGAAAGACCATGCAGATCTCTCCGAACAACTTGTAAAGTACGTGAACGCTCTCAAATCCGCTATAGAAACTCATTCTTTTGCTATTCTATTTATAGCATTGTTGCGTCTTCAGCCAGCACGGACGATTATCTGCTCACCACGAACCGACGACGGTTTTGAAGGAACTCCCTATTTCCCTACGGTGAATACCCTTGACTGTCAAATTCTGGGCAGTTTGGGGTCACACTTCAGACTACGCTTGCGCCTGCACCGTTCTGCGTCAGACGCCGGCGGACCTGGAACCAGTGCACCGCCCTACCGATTTTTGAGAAAGCACCGTCATGAACGCCTTCCATCTGAGCACAGATCCGACCGCCGACATGGTCCGCGACGAACTTGAAAACACACTCCAGTTACAGCGCGGCGCCTACCTCGCCCACCCCTGCCCCAGCTTTGCCGAGCGCAAGGCAGACCTGCTCAAACTGAAGTCCTTCATTCGCGACAACCGCGACGCCATCGTGGACGCCATCAGCGCCGACTACGGCAACCGCTCGCGCCATGAGACCCTGTTCGCCGAGATCTTCAGCGTCATGGACGGCGTCGACCACACCCTCAAGCACCTGAAGAAGTGGATGAAGCCGCAGCGTCGCGGTGTCGACTGGCGCAATTTTCTGGGGGCCAGCAACCGCTTGATCCCCCAACCACTGGGCGTCGTCGGCGCCATCATCCCCTGGAACTTCCCGATCTGGACCGCGTTCAACGGACTGATCTGCACCTTTGCCGCAGGCAACCGGTCGATGGTCAAGATGTCTGAAAACTCACGCCGCTTGACCCGCCTGCTGATCGACAAATCGGGCGCCTATTTCGGACGCGACAAACTGGCGTTCTTCGATGAAACTGGGGGCGTCGGCATCGAGTTTTCCAGACTGAAATTTGACCACCTCATCTTCACCGGTTCAGGCGCCACCGGTCGCTCGGTCATGGCCGCTGCCGCGCCCAACCTTTGCCCGGTGACCCTCGAACTCGGCGGCAAGGCGCCTGCCCTGATTTGCGACGACTTCCCGCTGCGCAAAGCGGTCGAGCGCATCACCTTTTTCAAGTATTTCAACGCCGGTCAGATCTGCACTACAGCCGACCATGTGTTTGTTCCTCGGCACAAGGTGGCTGCGTTCGTTGACATGGCCCGGGAAATCGTCGCCGCTCGCTATCCGAGCCTGGAGACACCCGACTTCACCGCAGTCATTGACCAGCGGGCCTTCCAGCGCCTCACCAACGCCATGGAAGAAGCGCAAGCACAAGGCGCCACTCTGGTGCAACTCACCCCGGGGAAGAAATGGGATGTCGCCACGCACAAGATTGCGCCGCATCTGGTGCTCAATGCGCCAGCCGATTGCGAATTGCGCACACGAGAGATTTTTGGCCCCGTGCTGCCCGTCATCGGGTACGACGCCGTCGACGAGGTTGTCCAGTGCGTCAACAATGGCCCGCGACCGCTGGCGTTTTATCCTTTCAGCAATGATAGGCATCTCATCCATGCGCTGCTGCACCGGGTGATGTCAGGTGGCGCCACCGTCAACGATATCGTCCTGCACACGGGCCAGCACGACCTGCCTTTTGGCGGTGTCGGCGACAGCGGCATGGGCCACTACCACGGCTATGAAGGTTTCGTCACCTTTTCCAAGATGCGTCCCGTCTTTTATCAAGCCCCTTTCAGCGCGATCAAGTTCATGTGGCCGCCCTACGGGAAATTTGCCACCAAGTACCTCGAGTTTCTTACCAAATGACCCCTTCTTCAGGAGAACCCTGGAAATGCAAGTTCAGGAATTTGATTACGTAGTGATTGGTGGCGGCGCCGGCGGCTGCGTCGTGGCGAGCCGCCTGTCCGAAGACCCGAAAGTCTCGGTCTGCCTGCTTGAAGCGGGCGGCCCTGACAACTCTGCCTTTATCCAGGCGCCGGTGGGTTTTGCAGCCATTGCAGCGCTCGGCATTCACAACTGGAACTTCGACACCGTGCCCCAGCCAGGCTTGAACGGTCGGCGCGGATTTCAGCCACGCGGCAAGGTGATGGGCGGCAGCAGTTCAGTCAATGCCATGGTCTACACCCGAGGTAACCATCTGGACTACGAGGGATGGGCCCAAATGGGAAACCCCGGCTGGTCCTATCCGGACGTGCTGCCTCTATTCAAGCGCGCCGAGAACAACGAATGCTTCGGAGCGGACGAATACCGCGGCACTGGCGGCCCACTGAACGTGACCTACCTTCGCAGCCCCAGCGCGATCAACGCTGCCTTTCTGGATGCCTGCGCCGAGCAGGGTCTGCCTCAAACCAAGGACTACAACGGAGCGACCCAGTTTGGCTGCGCACCCGCGCAGGTGACGCAAAGGAATGGCGAGCGCTGCAGCGCCGCCAGAGCCTACATCACGCCGAACTTGGCGCGCCCCAATCTCACCGTCATAACCCAGGCACACACCCAGCGTCTTGTACTTGAAGCCAAGAAGGCCGTCGGTGCCGAGTTTCTAAAAGAGGGACAAAGCCGGCAAGTCCGGGCTCGCCGCGAGGTGATTCTGTCAGCTGGTGCCTACGGCTCGCCACAGTTGCTCATGCTCTCGGGCATCGGTCCCGCCGCCCACCTGAGCCATCACAGCATCCCTGTCGTGCATGAGTTGCAGGGCGTGGGTCAAAACCTGCACGACCACGTCACCGCCGTCCTGATCTATCGAACTCAGCGCAAGGAATCCACTTTCGGAATTTCCTGGTCCGGGCTTTCGATGATCGTTCGCAGCATCTTTGAATGGCGCAAACAGCGCAAAGGAATCATTACAAGCAACGTCGCCGAGTCACAGGCTTTTCTATTTGCCGACAAAACGGAAAGGGCGCCCGACATCCAGTTGGCCCTGTGCACCGGTATCGTCGATGACCACACACGCAAGAATCACCTCGGCCATGGCTACACGCTGCACGTCACCCTGATGCGTCCAAAGAGCCGCGGCAGTGTCACATTGCAAAGCGCCAACGCCAAGGATGCGCCGCTGATCGACCCGCGATTCTTATCAGATCCGCGCGACGTTGCAAGCCTGATCAAGGGCACACAAATCGGCTTCGACATTATGCAAAGTGACGCCTTTACCCCTTACCGCGGGGACATGCTTTACCCGCTGGAACGCAACAATCCGGCTCAAATTGAGCAATTTCTGCGCGATCATGCCGACACTGAATACCACCCCTGCAGTACTTGCAAAATGGGTCCGTCCAACGATCCCATGGCCGTGGTTGACGCCAGTTTGCGGGTTTATGGCATTCAAAATCTGCGCGTCGTTGACGCATCGATCATGCCGCAATTGGTTTCAGGAAATACCAACGCACCGACCATCATGATCGCCGAGAAGGCAGCCGATATGATTAAGGCTGACGCCGCGTCCGTCGGTATCGACGGGACAAGGCTGTGGAAAGATCCGGCACAAGCAGTCACTTATTCACAAAAAGAAAATTTTGTATAAGTTATCCAATTTCATGCGACAACGGCAAAGCATGGTCACCCACATCAGTTAATCTCGTTCAAGCTATTGATTTAAAACATGAATCGCTGATTATCCCCATCTTCAGCGAACCCTTATCTACTACTACTATCTTTAAACAGGTAGTTTTTTGGAACTACATCAGATCAAGTTTTAGGTTTCCAGTTCTTCAATCTCAGTGCATTGCTCATGACACTGACAGAACTCATAGCCATCGCCGCGCCGGCAATCACCGGACTCAGAAATCCGAGCGCTGCCAAGGGGATGCCAGCCATGTTGTAGGCAAAAGCCCAGAACAGGTTTTGCCGGATATTTCGAACGGTTCGGTCTGAAATGTCCAGTGACGCGAGGATCAATGCCGGGTCGCCGCGCATCAAGGTAATACCCGCTGCATGCATGGCAACATCGGTACCGGTTCCCATCGCTATCCCAACGTCGGCCGCTGCCAGGGCTGGTGCATCGTTGACGCCATCGCCGACCATAGCAACAATGTGACCACCAACTTTCAAACTCATTACGCGCGCCGCCTTTTCGCCAGGCAGGGTCTCGGCCATCACCTCGCCTTGTTCTGGCCGCAGACCCAGGCGCCTTGCCATGGCTTCGGCAGAACCCTTGTTGTCGCCAGAGATCATGACCGTCCTGATGCCACGCAAACGCAGAGCGGCCAGCGCCTCCTTTGCACCTGGCTTGGGTTCATCGCCAAAAGCCATCAGGGCACACAGGACAAGCCCCTCTCCTGTTCGCTCGGCCATGGCAGCCAAGGTATGACCCTGCGCCTGCAATTCTTCTGCTTTGGTCGCCAGCGCCGTGAAATCAACCCCCAACTCCTTCATCCAGGCCAGACTTCCGATCAGGTAGTTGTTCAGATTGACGCTGCCCTCTATGCCGCGCCCAGGAACTGCCTGAACGTCGACAGAGGCCAAACTGTCGAGGCCACGGGTTTGTGCGGCTGCAAGGACAGCTTTTGCAAGCGGATGCTCGCTTCCATTTTGGATGCTTGCCGCGATAGCCAGTAATCTATTTTCCTCAGCATGTATCTTCTCGGGAGTGTCCTTCAGCGTCACCTGCAGGGTGTTGAGTTGCGGGCGCCCCACGGTGAGTGTTCCGGTCTTGTCGAAGGCAATGGTGTCAACCTTGTGCGCCAGTTCCAGGGCCTGAGCATCCTTGATCAAGATGCCAAAACGCGCGGCCACGCCGGTCCCCGTCATGATTGCTGCTGGCGTTGCAAGACCCAGCGCACAAGGGCAGGCAATCACCAGCACGGCGACCGCGTAAATGACCGACACCTCAAAGGAATGCCCGCTAAAGTACCAGGCGAGCAAGGTGATGGTCGCGATCAGCAGAACCGCTGGCACAAACACGGCACTGACCTGATCGACCATTCTCTGGATGGGAGCTTTTGCTGCTTGTGCATCTTCAACAAGCTGGATTATTTTTGAAAGAACAGTCTCGCTACCTACGGCGCAGACCAGCATTACAACGCGGCCATCGCCGTTGATAGAGCCACCTGTCAGGGTTGAGGAGGGAGGAGGCCCAGGCCGTTTTTGCGCCGGCAGCGGCTCGCCGCTTAGCATGGACTCGTCCACTTGGGTAAAGCCCTCCAGCAGAACGCCGTCAACCGGCAGGCGTTCACCGGGGCGAACCAGCAACTTGTCACCCACCAGCACTTCTGCCAGCGGCACATCGATCTCACCATCCAAACCAAGCAGGTGAGCCATATCAGGCCGCAAAGCATGCAGGGCCCGTATGGCAGAAGTCGTCTGGCGCTTGGCGCGGCCTTCGAGCCACTTGCCCAGCAGCACCAGGGTGACCACCAGGGCCGAGCCTTCAAAGTAAAGGTGAGGCATGACACCTGAACTGGACGTCAGCCAGAGCCAGGTCGAAAGCGACCAGCCCGCAGTGGTACCGACCGCGACAAGCAAATCCATGTTTCCGGTGAGCGCCCTGATCGAATGCCAGCCAGCCTTGTAAAAGCGGCCGCCCAGGATGAACTGCACCGGCGTTGCAAGCGCAAACTGTAGCCAGGCTGCCAGCATCCAGTGCGCGCCAAACAGATCGCCCAACATCGGTAGCGCCAGCGGTGCCGACAGCACCAGTCCAGCTGCAACCGGAGCAAACCCGGTCCAGGGGGACAAGTTCTTCTCTTCCATCGCGGCACCGGCGCTGACGGGCTCGTAGCCCGCATCCCTGACTGCGCGTCGCAGTCTGGCCTCCATCTGTTCCGAAGGCGCATAGGCGACGCGAGCCGATTCCGTGGCCAAGTTGACGCTGGCGTTGATCACGCCGGGCACCTTTTTCAGCGCTTTTTCAACTCGCGCCACACAGGAGGCGCAGGTCATGCCGCCAATACCAATGTCCACGGATGGGTTGGCGTCGGGAGGAGGTGAAACAGTATTCATAATGTTAAGCCTAATCCTTCCCACCGTGGCAAGGTCAAGGCGATTTATATAGTTGTTGACCTTACCATCGGGGGAAGGTTCAAAATGTGGGCCTGTTCAATTTCTTTTATTCAATTCAAGGATTCTTCCCATGAACCAGACTTTCATCGTATCTGGCATGACTTGCGGTCATTGCGAAAAAGCCGTTGCGCGAGCCGTCAAGCAGGTCGATCCAAAAGCGGAGGTCAAGATCGACAGAAGTCTTGGCAAGGTCGAAGTGGAGTCTGCACAGCCTCGAGAGGCACTGGCCAGCGCCATTGTTGAAGAGGGTTACGCTGTCGAAGCATGAGCGCCGCTACCGAATGGCCGGTGCCGATAGGTGTGGCCGCACGGCTCTCCAACATATCTGCCAAAATGGTGCGGCATTATGAGTCCCTGGGCCTGCTCGAGGCGGTGGCGCGAACGGACAGCGGCTACCGACAGTATGGTGAGGCTGACGTGCGCACCCTGCAGTTCATCAAGCGCGGGCGAGAGCTCGGGTTTTCGATGGCGGAAATTGCTGAATTGGTGGGCTTGTGGCACAACCGAAGCCGCGCCAGCGCCAGCGTCAAGCGCATCGCCCAAAAACATGTGGATGACCTGACGCAGCGTATCGAGGCCATGCAGGCCATGCAGAGGACACTGGCATCCTTGCTGAAGAGCTGTCATGGCGATTCAAGGCCGGATTGCCCGATACTTGATGACCTCGCGGGCTGCTGTTAATGGCCACTTCAGGCCCACACGTTACCTTTTTTATTGCAAACTTTTAAGGGGATTCCCATGAAATCGAATGTTGGCGGCATGGATCGCATTTTGCGCATCGTCATCGGACTGGTATTGATCGGGTTGACAGCCACGGGCACGATTGGCCTGTGGGGATGGCTGGGTATCGTCCCGTTGGCCACAGGTGCCATCGGCTGGTGCCCCCCTTATGCCATCTTTGGCTGGAACACCTGTTCGACCAAGGGAAAGGCCTGACTTTTCTCAACTTTACAAATACTCCATCAAGCGTCATGCGGCAGATACAGAGGCGGAGCAGACTGTGTCTCAGCCTGATGCCGACGTGGGTGCGTCAGACCCAACCAGAAGGAAGCTCATATGAAATCGTTCTTTAAACCACTTTTGATCGCTGGAGTTCTTGCCACTGCCGGTGTCAGCGCTTTTTCACAGGCGCCGGGCATGGGGTCTGGCGCCGGCCCCATGATGCATGACGGCATGGGTCATCAGGGCATGCACAAGATGGATCCGGCAAGAATGCAGGCCAGGATGGAGAGAAGGCAGGCTGCGCTGAAGGCGGCGCTCAAATTGACGCCTGCCCAGGAGGGCGCGTGGACCACTTTCACGGCGGCGATCAAGCCGCCAGCCGACCGGGCCGCCAAGCGCCCCGATTTTGAAGCATTGTCCAAATTGCCAACACCCGAGCGTATCGACAAGATGAAGGCCCAGCACGCGCAGCATGTGAATGAAACGACGGCAGTCATGGAAAAGCGCGGTGAGGCGACCAAAGCCTTCTATGCCGTACTGACCCCGGAGCAGCAAAAAGTGTTTGACGCCGCTGCGGCCCGCCATCCCGGTCCCGGCGGGCGCATGGGCGGTCCGCGGGATGGAAAAGGGCCGGCGCGATAGCCGCTTTCAGGCCAGCATTTTCTTTAATTCGCCGCTGTCGATCAGGGCGATCAGGTCACTGGCGCCTCCCACCAGGACGCCTTTGACAAACACCATCGGCAGCGTGGGCCAGCCAGTCCACAGTTTGAGCGCGTTGCGCTTGCGCCAGCTGTTGAGGTAATTTCCATACTCAAGGTACTGGTAGCCGACCCCGGCTGCCTCAAGCGCCTTGCAGGCTTTCTTGGGGAAGGGGTTCATCCCCATCCCGACAACGAGCACCGGGTGTCTGGCCACCGCGGCTTGAACCTCGCGCAAAATGTCCTGTTCATGGCTGGCAATTTTTTCCCGAACCGCGGGGTGAATGCTGGTTTCGTCAAGTATCGGGCGGGGCATGGCAAATCCTCAGGATGGAAAGCAGGCATTATGCTTCGCCTGACACCGCAGCAGTTCCAGAAACTGCACCCAACTTACTTACGGACGCCTCCCATGCATGAAACACCGCCCCGGACTACCGTCACAAATGCTACTGGTCCTTTGCCCAGTGTGCGCGCGATTGGCCTGACGAGGCCCTTGCGCTGGTTGGTGGCGGGCTGGCATGACATGCTGCGCTGTGGCTGGATCAGCGCCGCGCATGGCTTGGCGATGGCGATCGGGGGCGCCATCATCGTCTTGTTTGCGCGGGACCGTTTTTGGTTGCTGGCGGGTGCCGTTTCCGGTTTTCTGGTGGTGGCGCCGGTGTTGGCGACCAGCCTGTACGCGCTAAGCCGCGCCCTTGAGCGGGGCGAACCCGCTGATGCCGGGGTGGTGCTGAAAACCTGGCTTAATTGGCAGCAACAGCACGTGAACAAGTTCGACAACGAATACTGGTGTCTGGTGCAGTTCGGCACTCTGCTGGCGCTGGCGGCCACCGGGTGGGTCATCACCTCGGCGGCCCTGATCACGCTGCTGGCGCCGGTGCCGATTACCTCGCCGCTTGAATTTGTTCGGCATGTGGTGCTGGCCAAAGAGGGCTTTCTGTTTGAACTCTGGCTCGCCCTCGGCGGTTTGCTGGCGGCGCCCATTTTCGCCTCGACGGCCACGGCCATCCCTTTGTTGCTGGATCGGCGCACCACGCTCATGCAGGCAGTTCTGACGAGCTGGGATGCGGTTTTGGCCAATCCCTTGCCGATGGCCTTGTGGGCGGCGCTGATCATGGCCCTGACCCTGCTGGGCCTGGGCGCGGCCTTGCTAGGCTTGCTGGTGACCATTCCGGTGCTGGGTCACGCCAGCTGGCATGCCTACAGGGATCTTGTCGACGCCTCGGCCTTGCCGTCGCTGGAGCCGCACTGATGTTCGGCTATTCAGAAGAACAGATCGCCGCCTTCGGCTTGACCTTCGGGGTTGGCGGTTTCATGCTCTACATGCTGTTCATCATTGGCCACTTGGCCTGGGAATCCAAGGCCGGCAAGTTCGGCACTTTTGTCCTGTTCCTGGGCCTGGCTTTCGGCATGACTGGCTTCGCCGCCAAGTACCTGATTCAGTGGGTGATCGGCATCAAGTGAGACGCAGGAATATCTTTTTTGTGCCAGTGTCCTCATGGTCCGCCTGGTCTTCCTCAAAGCCCAATTCTCTGGCCAATCCGAGCATCCGGTCGTTGTAGTCCAGCACGGTGGCCACAAGGAACTGCGTGCCCTGCGCGCGCAAATAGGCAATCAACTTGCGCATCAGCAGCAAGCCCAGACCCATCCCCTTCAGCGCCGAACTGACGATGACCCCGAACTCGGCCTCCACGTTGTCAGGGTCCCGCAGGGCGCGCACCACGCCAAGCGTCTGCAGTTGACCATCCTCAGCGCAAGCCAGGGCGACAAAGGCCATTTCTCGCGCATAGTCGATCTGCACCAATCGCGCCAACTCGCTGCGTTCCATGGTTCGCCGACTGTAGAACACCCGCATGCGAATGTCCTCGGGGTCCAGGCGCGAGAGAAACGCCATATGCAGGGCCTCGTCTTCAGGTCGAATCGGTCGCAGAATCAGCGTCCTGCCCTGCCATTGCTGGGTTTCCTCCCATTGAGACGGGTAGGGCAGGATAGCGAAATTGCCGGCACCGGCCGGAGCGCTGGCGCTCAGACGGATACGGGCGTCGAGCGCAATCGCACCTTCAAAGTTGACCCACAAGGGATTGATCTCGAGCTCGGCAATTTCAGGTATCTCGGCCAGAAGCTGTGAGACCGCCACCAGCACTCCCTGCAGCGCCGCATGATTCGCGCCAGGCGCGTCGCCCCATCCGTCGAGCAGACGCGCGACCCGGGTGCGCGAAACCAGAGCCTTTGCCAACGGTGCGTTCAGAGGCGGCAAGGCCACCGCGTGGTCTGCCATGATTTCTGCGGTCGTGCCACCCTGGCCAAACAAGATGACAGGACCAAATGTCCGGTCAATCATGCTGCCCACGATCAGTCTCTGGGCGTGTGGTCTTCGCACCATGGCCTGCAGCCGAAAGCCCTGGATGCTGGCCTGGGGTTGCTCGCGGCGAACGCGCTCGAGCATGGCTTGCGCCGCGTTGCGCACGGCGCTTTCGTCCGACAAATTGAGGCTCACCCCACCCGTGTCTGACTTGGGTCCCATGTCGTCGGAAAGAAGCTTCATCGCCACGGGAAAACCCAGGCGCAGAGCTGCGCTGGCCGCTGCATCTGGCGTTGCATCCACCTGCTGCGTCGGAACGACCGGAATAAGCAAGGCGCTGAGCAGCGACAGCGCCTGCGACCCCGTCATGGTCCCGGAGCCGCTGGCGAGCACCGAACGGACCAGCGCCTTGATGCTCTGCATGTCGGGACGCAGGTCGGGCTCCGATGCGGGCGGCGCCTCCATCAACTCTGCCTGATTGCGCCGATACCGGCTCAGCAGTGAAAATGCACGCACCGCCTGTTCCGGCGTATCAAAGCTGGCAATGCCCGCATCCTGGAATATCTGTCGCGCCGGCGCTGCGGTCTGGCCCCCCAGCCAGCAACTCATCAGCCGCGGTGCAGCACCTGTCATTGGCTGTGCCAGCGGCGCCAGAGCGAGCGCAATGGCACTGCTGTCCGCCATTGCTGTTGGCGCGTGGATAAAGAGCATGGCGCCAATGGCCGGGTCTGCATGAAGAATTTTGAAGACCTGTTCGTAGCGTTTCATCGGCGCATCAGAGCCGATGTCGATCGGATTGCCACGGAACCAGTGGGGCGAAAGTACTGCGGCGAGTTGCTCTTGCGTTGCCGCGCTGAACTCGGCCAGATTGATGGTGGCATCCGCCGCCGCATCGGCTGCCATCACGCCGGCCCCGTGCCCGTTGCCAAATATTGTCAGCGTGTCACTGTGGTTGTTGCGAAAGCGTGACAGCGTCTGTGCCGCCAGAAAAAGTTCTTGCAGCGTATCGACCCGCAACATGCCGGCACGAGCGATCGCCGCCTCAAAAACCGCATCCGAACTGGCAAGGACATCGGCACTTGACGCTTCACCCGGCGTTTGTCGGACCGAGCGACCGGCTTTCACCATAATCACCGGCTTGTTGCGGGCCGCAGCGCGCGCTGCCGACATGAATTTTCTGGACGACTCGACGGATTCGGCATACAACAGAATGGCACGGGTTTTCGCATCGCTGGCGAGATAGTCAAGCATGTCCCCAAAGTCGACATCCGCATGTTCGCCCAGCGACACAAAATGCGAAAATCCGATGCCTCGCCCGTAGGCCCAGTCCAGCATGGCCGTTGCCAGGGCACCGGATTGAGAGACAAAGGCCAGATCGCCGGGCAGTGCGTCGGTCGAGGCAAAACTGGCATTCAGATTCTTGTGGGGTACCAGCAAACCCATGCAACTCGGCCCCAGTATGCGCAACAAGTGACCCTTCGCAGCCTCCAGCATGGCCCCCTTCTGGCTCGAATCCATCCCGATCGTCATCACAATGGCGGCGCGCGTGCCCAACTCCGCCAATTCCCTGATCAATGCGGCAACGGTGCTCGGCGGCGTGCAAATGACCGCCAGTTCTGGCGCCGCTGGCAAGTCGGTCGCTCGGGCCACGACGGGATGGGTGCCCAGGACTCGATACTTCGGGTTGACAGCGCACAACTGGCCCTGGTAGCTGCCTGAACTGAGCTTATGCCATACCGTGGTACCGATGCCACCGACCCGCGCCGAGGCACCAAAGACAGCAATGGAGCTGGGATCGAACAGGGAGTCCAGGTTTCTGATACTCACGTGTCAATCTCGCTCGTCATCAGCCCAGCGGTCGCACGCCAATCAACCAGCCATGCAACCAAAGTGCAAAGGCGGCCCATGCGCCTATGCCGGCGAGCACGGTGATGGCAGTGGCACCAGCCCTGCCGGGCGCGTATTGGATACCCGCATGACGATCGCGCCGACGGGCCGCAGTGAAATCAAGAACTGCCCAAATGAGAAAAGACCCAAACAGCACCACATGGGCCAGATTGCCGTTGGCAAGCAAGTGGGACAGCGCCCAAACCTTGACCGCCAGCACCATCGGGTGGTGAACGGCTGCCTTGATGCCGTTGCCCGGCACGTAGGCCGCTACCAGCAATACGAACGAGGCCAAGGTCAGCAGCGCCGCCAAATGACGCATGGCCAGCGGCGGGCTCCACAACTGCAACGGTTGCTGTCGTGCCAGGCCGAAGCCCCACACCAGCAAGCCAAAGCCAAGCAAGGACAGCGCTGAATACAAGCCCTTCCATGGCATTTCGCCATAACGCGCGAGGACCGATGCGCGCCAATCGTCGGCCACAATGCGAACCGAATGCACACCGAGAAAAACAAGCAGACCGAGAAGCAGATGTGGCATGGAACTCCCCAAGACAATTGGAAACACAGCGCCACTATAGCCTCGTCACCGAATCGGCCAACAGGATCGCAGTGCAGCTATTGCGTTGCCGGACAATTTGTTTACACTGTGTGCCAATGTCAACCAACAAAGTGGAGTTTCGATGAAGCCGGTTCAGGAATTGTTAAAGGGTCGTAATTCAACGGTCTTTCATGTCAGCCCTTCAATCACGGTTTTTGAAGCTCTTCGCCTACTGGCTGAACACGAGGTGGGCGCGATGATTGTGCTTGAACAAGGCAAGCTGGTGGGGGTGGTGTCCGAGCGCGACTACACCCGCAAAGTGGCGCTGCAGGGTAGAAATTCCAAAGAAACTCTGGTCGCCGACATCATGACCCGCGACGTGATCACGGTGGCGCCTGGTACCGGCACGCGCGCCTGCATGACGCTGATGCGCGAGAAGAACATCCGCCACCTGCCGGTGGTCAGCGGCGCGGCGGTGCTGGGCATGATCTCGATTCGCGACATCATGAACGACATCATTGCCGACCACGAGCGAACCATCTCGCAGCTGACGAGTTACATCAGCAGCTAAAATTTCAGACGTCGATATTGCCGGCCCGCAGCGCGTTGGTTTCAATGAAGTCGCGGCGCGGTTCGACCTCGTCGCCCATCAGCATGGTGAAGACCCGGTCGGCTTCGATGGTGTCATCGATCTGAACCTTGAGCAGGCGGCGCACGGTCGGATCCATGGTGGTCTCCCATAGTTGCGCCGGATTCATCTCGCCAAGGCCCTTGTAGCGCTGGCGCGAGGTCGCGTGTTCCGCCTGTGCGATGAGCCATGCCATGGCTTCGCGGAAGTCGCTCACTTTTTCCTCTTTTTGACGTTCGCCTTCACCGCGCATCACTTTGGCGCCTTGGCTGAGCAGGCCCTTGAAGGTGTTGGCGGCATCGGCCAATGCGGCGTAGTCGGCACCATGCACAAAATCCTGCGTCAATGCGCTGCTCTTGACATTGCCATGGTGGCGTCGGCTGATGCGCAAAATAGGCTTGTCGGTGCGCACATCGAACTCGCCCGCAACTTCGGCATCGGGCAGTTTTGCCTGCAGCGCCGCGGCTGAGGCCTCTGCGTCCGAGACCGTGTCCAGGTTCAGCGCCACGCCGTCCGCCACCGAACGCAGGGCCTCGGCGTCCATGAAATTGCCAAGGCGCGCGATCACGGCCTGCGCCACTTGGTGCTTGCGCGCGAGTGCAGCCAGCGTGTCGCCGTTGAGGATGATGCCTTGCTCGTCGCCGGTATGGACGGAGGCGTTGATAAGCGCGATGCGCAGCAGAAAGTTGTCCAGCGCGCCTGCGTCTTTCAGGTACAGCTCTTCCTTGCCGGCCTTGACCTTGTACAGCGGCGGCTGGGCAATGTAGATGTGGCCGCGCTCCACCAGTTCGGGCATCTGGCGATAGAAGAACGTTAGCAGCAAAGTGCGGATATGGGCGCCATCGACGTCGGCGTCGGTCATGATGATGATGCGGTGGTAACGCAGTTTGGCGACGTTGAAATCATCGTTGCCGGTGCTGCCTCCGGCCTTGCCTATGCCCGTACCCAGGGCGGTGATGAGCGTCAGGATTTCATTGCTGGTCAGCAGCTTTTCATAGCGGGCTTTCTCCACGTTCAGGATCTTGCCTCGCAGCGGCAAAATGGCCTGGAACTTGCGGTCGCGTCCTTGCTTGGCGGAGCCGCCCGCGGAATCCCCTTCGACGATATAGATTTCACACAGCGCCGGGTCTTTTTCCTGGCAATCGGCAAGCTTGCCCGGCAGGCCCATGCCGTCAAGCACGCCCTTGCGTCGCGTCATGTCGCGCGCCTTGCGGGCGGCCTCGCGGGCACGGGCCGCTTCGATAATCTTGCCGACGATGATTTTTGCGTCGGCGGGACGTTCCTGCAGATAGTCGTAAAGCAGGCGGCTGACGATGTCCTCGACCGGGCCGCGCACTTCGCTGCTGACCAGTTTGTCCTTGGTCTGGCTGCTGAACTTGGGCTCCGGCACTTTCACGCTGAGCACACAACACAGGCCCTCGCGCATGTCGTCGCCAGTGACCTCGACTTTGGCCTTCTTGGCCAGTTCGTTGTCGTCGATGTACTTGTTGATGACGCGTGTCATCGCAGCGCGCAGGCCGGTCAGGTGGGTGCCGCCATCACGCTGCGGGATGTTATTGGTGAAACACAGCACCTGCTCGTTGTAACCGCTGTTCCACTGCATCGCAACCTCGACGCCGATATTGGTGTTCTGGTCGCTCTGGCGGTCGCCCATGGCGTGAAAGACGTTCGGGTTGAGGACGGTCTTTCCCTTGTTGATAAAGTTGACGAAGCCCTTGACGCCGCCTGCTCCAGAGAAGTCGTCTTCCTTGCCAGTGCGCTCGTCCTTGAGACGAATCCTGACGCCATTGTTCAAGAAGCTGAGTTCGCGCAAACGCTTGCTCAAAATGTCATAGTGGAAGTCGGTGTTGATCTGAAAGATGTCCAGATCAGGCAAGAAATGCACCTCCGTGCCGCGTCGTTCGGTGCTGCCAATCACTTTCATGGGCGAGACTTCCACGCCATTGACGGTCTCGATGATGCGGTTCTGAACAAATCCCTTGCTGAACTCCATCACATGGACCTTGCCGTCACGTCGGATGGTCAGGCGCAGCATCTTGGAGAGGGCGTTGACGCAGCTCACACCGACGCCGTGCAGACCGCCCGAGACCTTGTAGCTGTTCTGGTTGAATTTGCCGCCGGCGTGCAGTTCGGTCAGGGAAATTTCAGCCGCGGAGCGTTTAGGCTCGTGCTTGTCGTCCATCTTGACACCGGTTGGGATACCGCGGCCATTGTCTACCACGCTGACCGAATTGTCGGAGTGAATCGTGACCAGGATGTCATCGCAATGGCCAGCCAGGGACTCGTCAATCGAGTTGTCAACCACTTCAAACACGAGATGATGCAGGCCTGTGCCATCGGATGTGTCTCCAATGTACATGCCAGGACGTTTGCGCACCGCCTCCAGACCTTCCAGAATCTGGATCGAGTCCTCGCCGTAGGCCTCGGAGGCCCCGGCCTGATTGGTGTCAATGGTTGGTTGAAAGTTGGAGCTTTCGGCGCCTCCCTCGCCTGTGTGAACTGGGCCCTGATCTGGCTTGTTTTCTTCGGTCATGGTTTGCTTAGATTCTCATTGGCATGACAACGTATTTGAAGGTGTTGTTGTCGGGAATGGTGAATAAGGCCGAGCTGTTTCCGTCCGACAATTCCAGTCGGACCATTTCCTGCGTCATATTGGCCAGCGCATCAATCAGGTAGGTCACATTGAAACCGATTTCGATGCTGTCGCCGTCATAATCAATATCCAACTCATCGACGGCTTCTTCCTGCTCGGCGTTATTGGAGGCGACGCGCAAGGTGCCTGGTTCAACGTTCAAACGCACGCCCTTGAATTTTTCGCTGGTCAGAATAGCCGTGCGTTGCAGGGTGGCCAGCAAGGGCAAGCGGCCCAGAGTGATGCAGTTCTTGTGGTTTTTCGGGATGACCCGGTTGTAATCCGGGAATTTGCCCTCGACCAGCTTGGTGACGAATTCCATTCCATCAAAGCTGAATTTGGCCTGGTTGTTGGCGAACTGCATTTCAATGGCCCCTTGCGCATTGGACAGCAGGCGCTGCAACTCGATCACCGTCTTGCGCGGCAAGATGACTTCCTGCTTGGGCACATCCACATCGAGCGTGGCCGAGGCATAAGCCAGCCGGTGTCCATCGGTAGCCACCAGGCTCAATTGCCGCCCCTCGGCAACGAACAGGATGCCGTTGAGGTAATAGCGGATGTCGTGCACCGCCATGGCAAACGATACCTGGCTCAGCAGATCTTTCAGGGTCTTTTGCGGCACGCTGAAGACCGGGCCGAAGCTGGCGGATTCCTGCACCAAAGGAAAATCTTCGGCCACCATTGTTTGCAGCGTGAATTTGCTCTTTCCGCCACGCAAAATGAGCTTGGCTGCACTGGATTCCAGCGACACGGTCTGGTCCGCCGGCAAGGTGCGCATAATATCGATCAGCTTGCGCGCGCCCACGGTGGTCGTGAAATCGCCCGGATCGCCATCGAGCTCGGCGTTGGTGCGGATCTGAATCTCGAGGTCGCTGGTCGTGAACTGCAGCGAGGCGCCACTCTTTCGAATCAGGACGTTCGCCAGAATCGGCAAAGTGTGTCGACGCTCGACGATCCCTGCAACCGATTGCAGAATTGCTAGGACTTTGTCTTGTGTGGCCTTCAATACGATCATGTCAACCTCTTTTATTGATACCTGTGACTCAATTTAACAAAAGACGGGAAAGGCATTTCTGCCAACACCTCGATTTTCCCCTTTTTTCTTCCCGTAATCAGCCCTTGAGGGTTTGTTCCAGAACATGAAGTTGCTGGTTCAGCTCGGTCATCTGCTGTCGCTCGCCACCGATTTTGCGCACCGCATGGAGCACGGTGGTGTGGTCGCGCCCGCCAAACAATTCGCCAATTTCCGGGAGACTTTTTTGCGTCAGTTCCTTGGCCAGATACATGGCGATCTGGCGCGGGCGGGCAATGCTCGCCGGCCGCTTCTTGGAGTACATGTCCGCAATCTTGATCTTGTAGTAGTCCGCGACGGTCTTCTGGATGTTTTCCACAGAAATCTGGCGGTTTTGAATTGAGAGTAGATCGCGCAGGGCTTCTCGCGCCAGCAGAATCGAAATCTCTTTCTGGTTGAATCGGGAGTACGCGAGAATCTTGCGCAGCGCTCCTTCAAGCTCGCGCACGTTGGAGCGCACGTTCTTGGCGACAAAAAAAGCCACTTCTTCAGGCATTTCAATGCCTTCGACGCGCGCCTTGTTGATAAGAATGGCAACCCGCATCTCGAGTTCAGGCGGCTCGATGGCAACAGTCAGGCCGGAATCGAAGCGCGAGACCAGTCGCTCATGAATATCAGCCAGCCCCTTGGGGTAGGTGTCGCTGGTCATGACGATGTGCGACTTCTTGGCCAGAAGCGCCTCGAACGCATTGAAGAACTCTTCCTGGGTGCGTTCCTTGTTTGCAAAGAACTGAACGTCGTCAATCAGCAGCAGATCCAGCGAGTGGTAGCGCTCCTTGAACTCGTCAAAAGTCTTGCGCTGATAAGCCTTGACCACATCCGAGACAAACTGTTCAGCATGGATGTAGAGAACCTTGGCTGTTGGCCTGTCGGCCAGCAAACGGTTGCCCACCGCATGCATCAAGTGGGTCTTGCCCAGACCAACACCTCCGTAGATGAAAAGAGGGTTGTACAGGTGCCCAGGCATGCCCGACACGTGCATCGCCGCGGCACGCGCCATCCGGTTCGCCGCGCCTTCCACCAGCGTGTCGAAGGTCAGGGCTGTATTGAGTCGGTTCTTAAGGTTGCTGGCGCTTCGCTCCTCCCCGATCTCGTTTGACTCTTCCATCGCGATCGGCTCGACCGATCGTTGAGGGGAAACAGATTTGACAGGCGCTTCTCTGGGGGTAAGTGCTAACTCCATCTGCACCGGCTGGCCAGAAAGCCGTGCCAGCAGGTTGGAGATCCGGCCGCTGTACTGAACCCGGATCCAGTCCAGCTTGAAGCGGTTGGCAACATAAATGGTGATCTTTCCAAGGTCGTCAGCGACCTCTGCCGACAGCGGCTTTATCCAGGTATTGAATTGCTGCTCAGGGAGTTCCTGCGCCAGTTGGTCGATGCAGCTTTGCCAAAGGTTTTGACCGGCGCTGTGGCCACTGAAGCCAGAATTACTGGGGTATTGTCCCTCTGCCATTACGTTTACCGACTTCTGTGGATAGTTTTCAAATGCTGCCGTCTGAATTGTAGATTATTAAACTTTTATCCACAAGTTGGGAACGATGCTGACAATTCCGGCAATACAATCTGCATGAAACACAAGCCCTTGCTGGACTCCAGGAAATTTGCGATAATGGTCGGTTACCCTGACAGGGTCGAGACCGGCAACAATGTAGCTCGCTGAAATTGACCGGACTGGCCGCACACTGTCGCAGAGCATTTTAGGATTTTTCAATATGAAACGCACTTACCAACCCTCCAAGATTCGCCGCGCCCGCACCCACGGTTTTCTGATTCGCATGAAAACACGTGGCGGTCGCGCCGTGATCAACGCACGTCGCGCCAAGGGCCGCAAGCGTCTGGCCGTCTGATTCCGGTGGCCGGAATGGCGCGTCCCTGAACCGCAGTCCTGGCCATTTTCAAAGTGCAGCGACTTAAAACGCGGAGCCAGTTCCAGGCCGTGCTGGCTGGAGGCATCGTGGCTCGGACCATTCATTTCGCCATGCACAGCAACGGCCCTCAAATGACAGCAGTCCTTCCGTGTGCCAACGGCTATCCCGCGCCCACTGTGGCGACGCCGGGAGAGGCCTCGATGGGCGCCCTGATACCCAAGCGCCTGGCGAAACGGGCAGTGACGCGAAACGCCATCAAGCGCCAGATCTACATCGTGGGTGCCCAGTACAAGGCAACCCTTCCGGTTGCCGCCCATGTTGTGCGTTTGCGCGCGCGTTTTGACAGCAATCAATATTTCAGCGCCACATCCGATAAGCTCAAATCCGCCGTTCGCTGGGAACTGGAGCAATTGTTCGCCAGTGCAGCGCCCCCGGTGCCCCCGACAGTTCAAGGCTCCTAGTCATGGTCAAGGCGATGCTGATGGGTCTGGTTAAGGCTTACCGTTTGCTGCTAAGTCCATGGCTCGGTTCGTCCTGCCGCTTCGAACCGACTTGCTCGGCGTACTCGCTCGAGGCCTTGCAGCTGCATGGCGCGATGGTGGGCTCCTATCTGACTTTGGCGCGACTTGGCCGCTGCCATCCCTGGTGTGCGGCTGGCACTGATCCCGTGCCAACCGAGATTCCCCGGCTCTTCACCCAGCTGATTCCTTCATCCCATCAAAAGAAGTCTTCATGAACGATATTCGCCGCACCATTTTGTGGGTGATTTTTGGTTTTTCCATGGTTTTGCTATGGGATCAGTGGCAGGTCTATACCGGTCATAAGGCGACCTTCTTTCCGGGTTCGACAAAAACCACCGCGGTCAGCCCGGCCACCCCAGTGTCCAGTGTGCCGCCAGCGGTGCCTGCCTCATCCGCGCCCCTGGCAAATCAGCAGTTGCCCGGAACGACCGGACAGACCCTGCCTGGTCCGGCGCTGCCAGCGGCAGCTCACGAGCACCTGGTCATCACCACGGATGTGCTGAAACTGACATTTGACAGCGAAGGGGGCTCACTGGTCCAGACCGAGTTTCTGCAATACGCTGACGTGTCGGACAAGGCCAGGAAATTCGTCCTGCTCGATGAGACCAAAGACCGGACCTACGTGGCCCAGACGGGTCTGATTGCCGGCGCAGCGGGTGGCGCTTTTCCGACCCATAAAACGGTCATGCGTGTTGCCCCAGGGGAGCGCAAGCTCAAGGACGGCAGCAATGAACTGTCGGTTCGCTTCGAGTCACCCGAGTTCGGCGGCGTCAGGTTGATCAAGACCTTTACCCTGACCCGTGGCAGCTACGCCATTGCGGTCAGGCATGACGTCGTCAATGCGGGGCCGGTCGCGGTATCGCCGCAGCTCTATCTGCAGTTGGTGCGCGACGGCAACAAGCCGCTGGGCGAGTCGTCGTTCTACTCGACATTCACGGGTCCGGCTGTCTATACCGAAGCCAAGAAATATCAGAAGATCGAGTTCACCGACATTGAGAAGAACAAGGTTGACATCGAAAAGACCGCTGAGAACGGATACGTTGCCATGGTGCAGCACTATTTCGCGAGTGCCTGGCTTTTGGGTGACGGGATCAAACGAGATCTTTTCATGCGCAAGGTGGACACCAATCTCTATTCTGTCGGCATGATCGCAGCGCTTGACAATATAGCGCCAGGCAGCACTCGATCGGTGGAAGCCAAGTTTTTTGCCGGCCCGCAGGAAGAGAAGGTGCTGGAGTCACTGGCCACTGGGCTGGAACTGGTCAAGGACTATGGGTGGCTCACCATTCTGGCCAAACCTCTCTATTGGCTGCTTGACAGGCTGCAAACCTTTATCGGCAACTGGGGCTGGTCCATCATGGCTTTGGTGCTGCTGCTGAAGGTGGCGTTTTACTGGCTCAATGCCAAAGCCTACGCCAGCATGGCAAAGATGAAAGCCATCAATCCGAAGATCACGGAAATGCGCGAGCGTCTGAAGGAGAATCCGCAGCAGATGCAACAGGAGATGATGCGCATCTATCGCGAAGAAAAGGTCAATCCCATGGGAGGGTGTTTTCCCATCATGGTCCAGATACCGGTGTTCATTGCGCTGTACTGGGTGCTGTTGTCCAGTGTCGAGATGCGCAATGCGCCGTGGGTGATGTGGATTCACGACCTCTCATCGCCTGACCCGTTCTACATTTTGCCGATCGTAATGACCCTGACCACGGTCTTGCAGACCGCCCTCAACCCGGCGCCACCGGATCCGATGCAGGCCAAGATGATGTGGTTTATGCCGCTGGCGTTCAGCGTCATGTTCTTTTTCTTTCCGGCGGGCCTGGTTTTGTACTGGATCACCAATAATGTGCTGTCGATCGCGCAGCAGTGGGTGATCAACACCCGCATGGGCGTGCCACCTCAGTTCAACCTGCCCAAGTTTTAGCAGCCATGGCGCTCACGCTGACCCGTGCCGTGCTGCCCCCTAAAACGGGGGCCTCAGGCATCCTGGGGCGGCACGGAGGCGCCTGAGCGTGTCTCTGCCGCGCCACCAGGATCCGATTGCGGCGATCGCCACCGCCCCCGGGCGGGGCGCGGTCGGCATAGTGCGGGTCAGCGGTAAAGAACTGCAACCGCTGCTGCACGCAGTTTGTGGACGACAGCCAAGACCACGCGAGGCGACCTACACTGCTTTCCTCGATCATGCCGGCGAGGCGATTGATCATGGCTTGGCGATCTACTTCTGCGCTCCGAATTCTTTTACGGGCGAGGATGTGCTGGAATTGCAGGCCCATGGTGGACCGGTGGTGCTGCAACTGCTGCTGGCCAGGGTGATCGAGGCCGGTGCCGCGATTCAAGGAGAGAACGGGCAGCCTCGGCTGGGGGGGCTGCGCCTGGCATTGCCGGGTGAATTTTCCGAGCGCGCATTTCTCAATGGCAAGATCGATTTGACGCAGGCGGAGGCGATCGCTGATTTGATTGATGCCAGTACCGAGGCTGCGGCGCGCAGCGCTGGTCGATCCTTGTCGGGGGCATTTGCCAGGGAAATCCATGCATTGCGCGACGCGCTGATTGAGCTGCGTCTGCTGGTTGAGGCAACGCTCGACTTCCCGGAAGAGGAAATTGATTTTCTGCGCAAAGCCGATGCGCACGGGCAGTTGACAAGACTGCAGCAAGCGCTCCAGACCGTATTGCAAAGAGCACGGCAAGGCGCCTTGCTTCGCGAAGGCATCAAGGTCGTGATTGCGGGGCAACCGAACGTCGGCAAGTCTTCTTTGCTGAATGCGTTGGCAGGTGCAGAGCTGGCCATTGTGACGCCGGTGGCCGGCACCACGCGCGACAAGGTGCAACAAACAATTCAGATCGAGGGCGTGCCGGTTCATGTGGTCGACACGGCTGGACTGCGGGAAGGTGAGGATGAAGTTGAAAAGATTGGCATTGCACATGCATGGGACGCCATCGAAAGCGCCGACGTCATATTGTTTCTTCATGATTTAACCCGTGCGGATGCGCCCGATTACAGGGTCGTTGATAGCGTGATTGCCAGTCGTCTGGCGCAAAAGCTGCCTGCCCGGGTCCCTGTCATTCACTTGTGGAACAAGGCCGACGCCGTGCTCAACCCTGCTCATGCAGAGGGGCTGACCCTGTCGGCGAAAACCGGCTTGGGTCTGGGCGCTTTGCGTCGCCACTTGCTGGAACTCGCAGGTTGGCAGTCGGTGCCTGAGGGTGTCTACATTGCCCGGCAACGTCATGTGCAGGCATTGCGACAGGTGGACGAGCATTTGGCGGGGGCCAGCGCGCACTTGCTCTGCGATGCGGGGGCGCTGGATCTGCTGGCGGAGGAACTTCGGCTGGCGCAAAACGCCTTGAGCGAAATCACTGGCGACTACACATCGGACGACCTTCTTGGCGCCATTTTCTCCCGATTTTGCATCGGCAAGTAGCCCGATCCTAGTGTCCGCCGAAGTCAATCAAGGTGAACAGGGGCAGACCGGCGAGGCGCAGTTTGTCCGACCCGCCCAACTCAGGCAGGTCGACAATGGCAGCGCCTTCCATGACGAGGGCGCCAAGTTTTTCCAGTAGTTTCTTTCCTGCCATCATGGTGCCGCCGGTGGCGATCAGGTCATCGATCAGCAGCACCCGGTCACCCGATTTGACTGCATCGGTATGCAGTTCGACCGTGGCGCTTCCGTATTCGAGCTCATAGGTCTCTTCAACTGTCGTGAAGGGCAGCTTGCCTTTCTTGCGGATCGGGACGAAGCCCACATTGAGCTCATAGGCCACGACCGCTCCCAAAATGAAACCGCGCGCATCCAGTCCGGCAACCACATCCGGTCGCAGCGCAGGGTCCATGTAGCGGTGAACAAAGGCGTCGATCAGAACGCGAAAGACCTTGGCCTCCTGCAGCAAAGGCGTGATGTCCCGGAATTGGACGCCAGGCGCCGGCCAGTCGGGCACCGTTCGGATGTGATCTCTGAGGTATTGGTTGACGCTGGGGTTGTGCATGGCGCATCGATCTCGGGCTTGAGGCCGTATTGTGCATCGTGCCTGACACCGGTCGATGGACACCCGTTCAACTTGTCATGCGCTCTCGTCCCTGCGGCTCGCGCCCGCCAACTGGCCGAGCACGGCTGATAGCTCGTAAAGCCGTGGGTTCTTATGGTCTGATAGGAAAACAGGCGCAACTCTTGCGGCGATCTATAAAATGCGACCAATGGCAAGCCAACACAGCACAGTCCGGACATTTCATGCGGAGCAGGCAATTCGTCTGGCGCGCGAGACGCTCGACATCGAAGCCGGTGCGGTGCTGGGCTTGAAGCAGCATCTTGGGCAATCGTTTGCCGATGCGGTCGAGATGATGCTGCGGGTGCGCGGGCGCGTGGTGGTGATGGGAATGGGCAAGAGCGGGCATATCGGGCGCAAGATCGCCGCTACGCTGGCTTCAACCGGCACGCCGGCCCTGTTCGTCCATCCGGCTGAAGCCAGCCATGGCGACCTCGGCATGATCAAGCCCATCGACCTTGTCCTGGCAATTTCCAACAGCGGGGAATCGGAGGAGTTGACCGCGATCCTGCCCGTGCTCAAGCGCATGGGAACCCCCCTGATTGCGATGACCGGAAAGGCGCTTTCGACTTTGGCCCACCATGCAGATATCTTTCTGGACTGCGCGGTCACCAAGGAAGCGTGCCCACTTAATCTGGCGCCTACCGCGAGCACCACGGCACAGCTTGCGCTCGGTGATGCGCTGGCGGTCGCCTTGCTTGATGCGCGAGGCTTCAAAGCGGAGGACTTTGCCAGGTCGCATCCCGGCGGCGCGCTCGGACGCAAGCTGCTCACGCATGTCAGCGATGTGATGCGCTCTGGTGACGCGGTTCCCAGAGTGCCGGCGCAGGCGAGTTTCAGCGAGCTGATGCGCGAGATGAGCAACAAGGGACTGGGGGCGACCGCGATAGTCGATGACAGGGGTCAGGTGCTCGGGATCTTCACGGACGGTGACCTGCGGCGCCTGGTCGAAAAAGGGATCGATTTGCGCACCACCGTTGCGCACCAGGTCATGCACCCCAAACCCAGAACCATCGCCAGCGATGCCCTTGCCGTTGAGGCCGCCGAACTCATGGAACAGCACTGCATTACCAGCGTGCTGGTGGTTGACGGGGATGGCCTATTGTGCGGCGCTCTGAACAGCAACGACCTGATGCGGGCCAAGGTGATATGACGCCGGCACTGAATTTTGCGCCCGAGTTGCTGCTCAGGGCGCAGGGCGTACGCCTGGTTTTCTTTGATGTCGATGGCGTTCTGACTGACGGCGGCCTGTATTTTGGCGCAACGGGAGAAACGATCAAGCGTTTCAACACACTGGATGGCCATGGACTGAAGCTGCTTGCGCGCGCTGGCATCACGCCAGCGGTCATCACCGGACGTGATTCCAAACCCTTGCGTGTACGGCTTGCCGCGTTGGGAATCAAACATGTTCACTATGGCACCGAAGACAAACGCCCGGCGGCGGAGCAGACGCTCGGGGCCCTGGGGCTAGAGTGGAACCAGGCGGCGGCGATGGGCGACGACTGGACCGATCTTGCCGTGATGCGGCGTTGCGCCCTGGCCTGTGCGCCGCCCAATGCGCACGAGGAAGTCAGGGCGGCGGCGCATCACGTGACCCGGGCGCGAGGTGGTCACGGGGCCGTCAGGGAACTGTGCGACTTGCTGCTGGTGGCCAGCGGCAAGTACGTCGACTTGCTGGAGGAGAGTGCAAGGTGATCAGTTGGTTGCGCGCCGGCTTGCACAGAATGTCGCTTTATCTGCCGGTCGTTTTGATGGGCCTGCTCGCGCTCGGGACCTACTGGCTGGTCCGGAGCACGCCGCAGTTGGCGCTGTCGGAGCCGCAGGCGCCGGTCAGGCATGAGCCTGATTATTTCATGCGAAAGTTTTCGGTCAAAACATTTGATGAGGCGGGGCGCCTCAAAAGTGAAGTGGTTGGCATCGATGCACGCCATTTCCCGGATACCGACACGCTGGAGATCGACCTTGTGCGAATCCGCGCCTTTGGCGAAGGGGGGCGCCTGACCACCGCAACCGCCAGACGCGCGGTGACGAATGGCGACGCCTCTGAAGTTGAACTGTTTGGCGATGCGCACGTGGTGCGCGAACCAGCGACTGACACGAGTGGGCAATCTCAGCCGCGCAGCGAGTTTCGTGGCGAATTCTTGCGCGCGCTCCTGAAGGCAGAACGCATCACCTCGCACAAGCCGGTGGAATTGATCCGAGGTCATGATCGATTCACGGCGGATACTCTGGATTTCGACAATATTGGCCAGGTGATCCAGCTCCGGGGCCATGTCAAAGGCACCTTGCAACCGGCCATCGCCCAATAGTTCGAACCAGGGACACGCATGTCCAGACTTGCCTTCATCACCGGCGCTTCGAGTGGAATTGGCCAGGCACTGGCTTGGCGCTTTTACCAGGCAGGGTATTCACTGGCCTTGGTCGTGCGCCGCAAGTCGGAGACACAATCCTGGGCCCAAGAGCGACAAATCGACGCAGCGCGCTGTCGGATTTATGTTGCCGACGTCTCCATTTCAGACAGCATCGTGGCAGCCGGGCAGGATTGCCTGAGGTTTCAGGGAGTGCCTGACGTGGTCATCGCCTGCGCCGGAATCAGTATCGGCGTGGATACGGCCGAGCGATCCGATCTTGAGGTGATCGCCAGAACTTTTGCCGTCAACAACACGGGTACCGCAGCGAGTTTTCACCCATTCTTGCATCCCATGCGCGCGCGCGGTTCGGGTGTACTGGTGGGTATAGCCAGCGTCAACGGTATTCGTGGGTTTCCCGGTCATGGGGCGAATTGCCCGAGCAAGGCTGCCATGATCAGTTATTGCGAGTGCCTGAGGGGGGAAATGCGCGGCACCGGTGTCAAGGTCATGACCTTGTGTCCGGGCTATATCGATACGCCGCTGACGCGAAAGAATGCTTACACCATGCCGTTTCTGATGCGCAGCGAGGACTTTGCGGAGCAAGCCTTTCGGGCCATCGAGGCCGGTGTCAGCTACCGTGTGATACCGTGGCAAATGGGCGTGGTGGCAAAGCTGCTGCGGATACTTCCAAACGCGCTGTTTGACCGGTTGTTCGCCGGGCGTCCCCGAAAACCACGCAGCCACTCCAACTGAACCATGAAAAAAGGGCCACCAAGGCCCTTTGATCTTCTTCTGGCTTGCGCCGGTCGAATGCTTAGTAGCTGCTGCGGCCACCGCCGTAACCGCCGCCGCCGCCGCCACCGCTGCGACCGCCGCCGGCACCACCGCCGTAGCCGCCGCCGCCGCCGCTGCGACCGCCGCCACCGCCGGCGCCACCACCGTAACCGCCGCCGCCGCCACCACCAAATCCACCGCCGGTGCGGGGAGGACGCGGCTCCATCGGACGGGCCTCATTGACCACAAGGCCGCGACCACCGTATTGTTGACCGTTCATGCCGTTGATGGCTGCCTGGGCTTCAGCGTCGCTGCCCATTTCCACAAAGCCGAAGCCTTTGGAACGGCCCGTGTCACGTTCCATCATGACTTTGGCGCTGGTGACTGTGCCGTGTGCAGAAAATGCTTGTTGCAGATCTTCGTCACGGAAAGTGTAGGGCAGGTTGCCCACATAAAGTTTGTTGCCCACGAAAGGACTCCTCAAAATGACTCAAAACGCGATGGAGTCCAACCCGCAATCAACAAACCAGTAAAGACTTAAAGCAGACGCGAAACTGACTAAACACCGCAAACTTGTACCACCTATTTTAGGCAATACTAGGCGCATTATGCGTCAAGTTTCCTGTTTCCACAATTATTTTGGCAAATCTGCAAAAGCACGGCCGGCAATTGCACGCCGTTACCAGTTGGCTTCGCGCTCGGGTGACGCGCTGATCCGGTGGATCGACAGGTCGGCGCCGTCAAATTCCTCTTCCTGGCTCAGGCGCAAGCCCATCGTCACCTTGAGCAGGCCATAGACCAGCATGCCCCCGACCAGGGCCCAGGCTACGCCAAACCCGGTACCGATGAGCTGCCCACCGATTGTGACGTGGCCCAAGCCGCCGAGCGCCTTGTTGCCAAAAACCCCGGCTGCCAAACCGCCCCAGGTGCCGCAAAGGCCATGCAACGGCCAAACGCCCAGCACATCGTCGATCTTCCATCTGTTCTGGGTCAGCGTGAACATGAAGACAAAAATGCCCCCCGCCACACTGCCGACGACCAGCGCGCCCAAGGGGTGCATCAGGTCAGAGCCGGCGCACACGGCAACCAAACCTGCAAGCGGACCGTTGTGTACGAAGCCGGGGTCGTTCTTGCCCACCAGCAGCGCCGCCAGTGTGCCCCCGACCATTGCCATCAGCGAGTTGACTGCCACCAGGCCCGAGATCTTGTCCAGGGTTTGCGCACTCATGACGTTAAAGCCAAACCAGCCCACTGTCAGGACCCACGCACCCAGGGCGAGAAAGGGAATGCTCGATGGCGGGTGCGCTGAAATGGCGCCGTCCTTGCGATAGCGATTGCTCCGGGCGCCCAGCAGAATGACGGCAGGCAGGGCGACCCAGCCGCCGAGCGCGTGCACCACCACGCTGCCGGCAAAGTCATGAAATTCTTCACCCGTCAGGTTCTTGATCCAGGCTTGGACGCCTAAATGTTGGTTCCATGCAACACCTTCGAAAAACGGGTAGATGAAGCCAACGATGATGGCAGTCGCAATCAGTTGCGGCCAGAATTTGGCCCGTTCGGCAATGCCCCCCGAGACGATGGCCGGAATGGCCGCGGCAAAGGTGAGCAAGAAGAAGAATTTGACCAACTCATAGCCATTGCGGGCGGCCAGTTGCTCGGCCCCGACAAAGAAATTGGTGCCATAAGCCACGGCGTAGCCAACAAGAAAATAGGACAGGGTCGAAACCGAGAAATCGACCAGAATCTTGACCAGCGCGTTCACCTGGTTTTTCCGTCGCACCGTACCAAGCTCCAGAAACGCAAAACCGGCATGCATGGCAAGCACCATGACTGCGCCAAGAAGAATGAACAAGGTGTCGGCGCCCTGTTTTAGTGCTTCCATTGAGACCTCTTTGGATGAAATGAGTTGTCGTGGTGCGTATTCACCACCGAAATTGCCAATGCACCAAACGAAAGCAAAATACGCGCCAAAGCAGAGCCAATTTCAGAATGCTTTTCGCATCGTCAGATCTTGCTGGCGGGTTCGCCCGGGCTTGCGCTGTCGACCTCGGCTTGACCGCGCCGGTAAATCACATGGTAGGTCAGCCCGACGAGTACGCTGCCTCCCACCAGATTGCCAGCGATCACCGGCACCAGGTTGGACGCCATCCCGGTCAAGGTCACGGCAACCGATCCGCCCACGGGTGGGCCAAAGTTCTGAATCAGCATTGCCAGTGGCATCAGGTACATGTTGGCGATGCTGTGCTCGAAGCCAGCCGCCACAAAGGCCGTGATCGGCAGCACGATGGCAACCATCTTGTCGGTGACGCTGCGCCCGGCCATCGCCATCCACACCGCCATGCAGACCAGCACATTGCACAACATGCCCCTGAAAAAAGCCTGCGTCATAGACAGACCCTGTTTCGCAAGCGCCATCTTGACCACTTGCTGACTGATCGCGCCTGCGTTGAGATCGACGTGACCGCTGAGGAATACCAGCAGCGCCAGACCGGCTGCACCGACAAGATTGGCCAGACAGACCAGAATCCAGTTGCGCAACAATTCCATGCTGCTGATCTTGCCGTCAGCCCAGGCCATGGCCAGCAGGTTGTTGCCAGTGAAAAGTTCCGCCCCTGCCACCACCACCAGCAGCAGTCCGAGCGAAAACACCAGACCGCCCAGTACCGAACTGAGGGCAAAACCCAGAGTCGGGTCAGACTTGACGAGGGCAAAAAACATGGCACCCAGGCCGATGAAGGCGCCGGCCAGCATGCCCAGCATCAGGAGCGGCAGGGTCGCCATGCGCGCTTTGGCAACACCGACGGTTTCGATACGTTGAGCGACCTCGCTCGGCGCGTAGGCGTCCGAGCCGTAAAGTTCTGTCATGACAAGTCTCCAGTCCGTTCAAATCAGCGCTTACAACTATACTAAGCTGCAGCGCCGACTTGATCCAGGATTGCGGGCGCCCCAGCCGCAGGAGAGTTCGAAATTCAGCCACAAACGGTCTCCGCCACCCCAGCCATTCTCCCTGCTCCGCTGATGGCGCGACCGGCAGCTTATTTGCCCAAGCCATGAACGCCACGCCACAGTCGATGCACTTTACCGAGCCCTTGCCCCTGCAAAGTGGTCGGTCGCTGCACGGCTATGCGCTGAGCTTCGAGACCTACGGTACGCTCAACGCCAGCAAGACCAATGCGGTGCTGATTTGCCATGCTCTCAACGCGTCGCACCATGTAGCCGGCGTCTACGCGGGACAGGAAAAGTCCGAAGGCTGGTGGGACAACATGATCGGCCCGGACAAGGCAGTCGACACCAAGCGGTTCTTTGTGATCGGGGTCAACAACCTGGGCTCCTGCTTTGGTTCGACCGGCCCGATGCATGTCAATCCGGACACCGGTCGGGTCTATGGTGCCGACTTTCCCGTGGTGACAGTTGAAGATTGGGTCAATGCGCAGGCCAGGTTGCTCGATGCGCTGGGCATAGAGACTCTGGCGGCGGTGATGGGTGGTTCTCTGGGCGGCATGCAGGCGCTGTCGTGGGCCCTGCAATACCCTGGCCGCGTGCGCCATGCC
>CAIMBE010000090.1 GCA_903839085.1 uncultured beta proteobacterium
AACCCCGCGCGCCTCGTTGAGGCAACCGATGCCGTGGCGGCGGCAATCGGCGAGCGGTTCGGCCAAGGCGCCGTCGAGGGCAAGATTCAAGCGCATATCGTCATCGCCGAGCGATAGCCGCCGCGCAGTACGCCTTCTCAAAAGACACTGCGCTTCGCTGCGACCGTCGGCTCCGCTGTTCAAGAACCGGCAAGGGCGACCAAATTTCTCCCGGCAAGCGGATGACCGCCTCCAACTTTTGGGAGAACCGGTGAAGGTCAACTCCTTGCTCTTGTAGTTGAACAAGTTGCGAGGGCCTTCCATTGCAGACGCCTGAGTTTTGTTTCTACTGGCTCTATCGTGAAGCTTTTTCGCAATTTGGGGCGACTGCCGATTCCGATCAGCTCACGCTCACTTGAGCGCCTTCGGCCTGCAGACGGGCAATGATCATCTCGCGGAGCTCGCGCTTGAGTATCTTGCCCACCGGGCTAAGCGGAAATTCGGAAACGATCTCGAGTCGTTCAGGCAACTTGAATCTGGCAATATTCTGCTGTTCAAGAAATGCAACCAGGTCCTTGAAACTCAGCTTCTGACCGTCCTTCAGAACCGCGAAGGCGCACGCCTTTTCCCCGAATACCGGATCTGGCATGGCGACCAAACTGGCCGACTTGATCGCCGGATGCATCAGGATGAGGTTCTCCACCTCGTCACAGCTGATCTTTTCGCCGCCCCGGTTGATCAGGTCCTTGCGTCGTCCTTCGGTGTAAATGTTGCGGCCCAGTTTTCGCACGATGTCACCCATGCGATAGAAACCGTCCTGCGTAAACGCTTCGGCGTTCTTGTCGTCTGATTTGTAGTAGCCGCGAATCGTGTAGGGGCCGCGGGTCAGAAGTTCACCCGATTCACCATCGGGCACCTCATTGCCGGAATCGTCCACCACCTTGATTTCATCTTCCTCGCAAACCGGACTGCCCGAACTGTTTAGCAAGACGTCTGTCGGATCGTCGGTGCGGGTCATGTTGATCAAGCCTTCGGCCGTACCGTAGATCTCCTGCGGCTTGCAGCCGAATTTGGAGACGATCCGCTGCCGCAATTCCGGCGCCAGACGGGCACCGCCGTTTTGAATGACTTTCAGCGAGGACAGGTCGCAGCCTTGGGGCAGGTCCGCCACGAGCCAGTTGGAAATCAGGGGCACCGCGGCAGCAATCACTGTCACCCGTTCGCGGCTCACCAGCGAGAACACTTCTTCAGCCTGGCCTGAAGATGCCAGTACCACGCTGCCGCCATAGTAGAAGGCGCCGAGAATGCCCGGAGACGCAAGGTTGTAATTGTGGCCAAGGGGCAGAATGGCCATGAGCACTGTTTGTTCATCAAAGTCCGCCGCCTCGCCGCACAGCCGGGCATTCAGCACGTAATCCTGATGTGTGCGCGGAATCAGTTTGGACAGTGCCGTTGTGCCGCCTGACAGCAGCATGGTGGCCACGTCGTCAGGCGAAATGTCCACTTCTGCCATGCGCTTGGCGATGGCAGCGCAGTCGCTGGCTGCGGCGAGCAGGCCGCCATGGGCCAGTTGCCCAGGTCCCGCTTCACCAACGACGATCACGGTCTTGAGCTCGGAAAATTCCGTCTGCATCTGCGTTGCCATCGGCCGGTAATCGAACGTGTGGACCACGTCTGGCACCACATAGGCGACCGCGCCCGACGCGCGAATGAAGTGGCGCACCTCGGTATGGCGGTGCGAACGCAGGGCCATGACTGGAATGGCCCCGATGCGAACCAGCGCCAGGTAGTAGTGAACGAATTCGGGAACGTTTGGCAACTGCAGAACCACCCGATCCAGCGGACCAATTCCAAGTTGCAGGAGACTGGCCCCGAGCCGGGCCGAAATGCGATCCAGATCGGCGTAGCTCTGCCGCAGACTTCCCGCCACGAGCGCGACTTTGTCGGGATGGCGGACCACTGTACGGGCCATCATCTCCCAGAGAGTGACGCCCTCCCATAAACCAGCGCGCCTGTAGCGCTGCGCGAAATCATCCGGCCAAGGCTTGAATCCAACCAGCATTGTCTGCGCCGCTTTCTCTTTGTAGAACTGAAAGAAGTTCTTTGTGCGTCGCTACTCTAGAGGCCAGCTGTGAATTCGTCAATGAATTATGGTGGATACCACTATTCCCGTTGGAAATAATGCCGGCTCAGGGCGCTTGAGGCCGTCCGATGCGAAGTTCTGGTGCCCGGAGCCGGACTCGAACCGGCACTTCTTTCGAAACCAGATTTTGAGTCTGGCGCGTCTACCAATTTCGCCACCCGGGCAGCGGGGTAAGGCGCGAATTATGGCACAGTGTGGGGTATGAAATATCCCACGCTTGAAGATTCGATCGGCAAAACTCCACTGGTGCGATTGCAGCGTATCGGGGCCGAGGAAAACAGCCAGCGCGGCAACGTGATTCTGGGCAAGCTCGAGGGCAACAACCCGGCCGGTTCGGTCAAGGACAGGCCGGCCCTGTCGATGATCCGGCGCGCCGAGGAGCGCGGCGACATCAAGCCCGGCGACACCCTGATCGAGGCCACTTCGGGCAATACCGGCATTGCGCTGGCCATGGCCGCCGCCATCAAGGGCTATCGCATGATCCTGATCATGCCCGAGGACCTGTCGGTCGAGCGCGCGCAGACCATGAAAGCGTTTGGCGCCGAACTGATCCTGACGCCCAAGAGCGGCGGCATTGAGTATGCCCGCGACCTGGCCGAGCAGATGCGTCGCGATGGCAAGGGTTTTGTACTCGACCAGTTCGCCAATGCAGACAATCCGCGCATCCATTTCGAGAGCACCGGGCCGGAGATCTGGGCCGACACCAAGGGGCGCATCACGCATTTTGTCAGCGCCATGGGCACCACCGGCACCATCACGGGCGTCTCGCAGTTTCTCAAGCAGAAGAATCCGGCGGTCCGGGTCATCGGCGTGCAGCCGATGGAGGGCTCGCGCATTCCCGGCATCCGCAAGTGGCCGCAGGCCTACCTGCCCAGGATTTACGACCCGTCGCGGGTCGACGAGCTGATCTACGTGAGCCAGGAAACAGCCGAAGACATGTGCCGGCGCCTGGCGCGGGAGGAGGGCATCTTTGCCGGCATTTCAGCCGCCGGCGCGTGCTGGGTGGCGCAGGAAATCGCCCGGCGCGAAAACAATGCCACCATCGTCTTCGTGGTCTGCGACCGTGGCGACCGCTACCTTTCAACCGGCGTCTTCCCGGCATGACGCCGCCGATCCGCTTCTGCCCGCTCTGTGCCGCGGAGCTTAGCCTGCTCACCCAAGCCGAGGACGGCGGCGACAAGGAACGCCTGCGCTGCGGCGCCTGTGGCTACACGCACTGGAATAACCCGGTACCCGTGCTGGCCGCCGTGATCGAATACGAGGGCAAGATCCTGCTGGCGCAGAATGCCGCCTGGCCAGGCCGCATGTTTGCGCTGATTACCGGGTTCATGGAAGCCGGCGAGTCGCCCCAGGATGGCATGCGGCGCGAGATCGCCGAGGAAACCAGCCTCTCGACCAGTGAACTCAACTTGATCGGCGTCTATGATTTTCAGCGCATGAACCAGATCATCATTGCCTACCACGCGGTCTGCCAGGGCGAGGTCAAACTCTCGCCCGAGCTGGTCGACTACCGCCTGTTTGCGCTCGACGAGGTCAAGTGCTGGCGCGCCGGAACCGGGCAGGCACTGGCCGACTGGTTGCGCGCGCGCGGGCATGAGCCGCGGTTCGTCGAGTTTCCCAAACGGTCCTGAGGCTCAGGCCTCTAGAATTCACCCCATTCCAAGGAAATCTGATGCAAATCGACCGAGAACTCGACGCCCGCGGCCTGAACTGCCCGCTGCCCATCCTCAAAGCCAAGAAGGCGCTGTCGGACATGCAGAGCGGTCAGACCTTGCGCGTGGTCGCCACCGACCCCGGTTCAGTGCGTGATTTTCTGGCCTTTGCCAAGCAGACCGGCAACGAGCTGCTCGAGCAAAAGAACGTCGGGCTGGACTTCTTCCACGTCATGCGCCGCCGCTAGTCAGCCGGTCAGCCCAGGCGCGCCAGCTGGTCCCTGAGCTTGGCCAGCGTGGCCTCGAAGTCCGCCACGCGCTTGCGTTCCTGAGCGATCACGGCCGGCGGCGCCTTGGCGACAAAGGCCTGGTTGTCCAGCTTGCTGCCGGCTCTGGCAATCTCACCTTCCAGACGCGTTGCCTCCTTGCCCAGGCGCAGCCTTTCAGCGGCGACGTCGATCTCCATGTGCAGGCAGATGCGGGCCTCGCCCACCACGGCCACGGGCGCTGCCTGCGCTGCCGCGGACCAGGCGGCCTCGTCATCAAAGACACGCACCTCGCTGAGCTTGGCCAGCGCCCGCAGGACCGGCGCCGACTGCTTCAGAAAGCCGGCCTCGGCGCTCTGGCTGGCAATCACAAAGAGCGGCAGCCGGGTGGCGGGAGAAACGCTCATCTCGCCGCGCAGATTGCGACAGGCGTCGACCAGGGCCTTGAGTTTTTCGATCTGCGCCACCGCCAGCGGGTCGATGCGCTCGGGCTGGCTTTGCGGGTAGGCGGCAATGCAGATCGATTCGCCGGCGCGCCCGGCCACCGGCGCCACGGTTTGCCACAGCGCTTCGGTGACGAAGGGAATCACCGGGTGCGCCAGTCGCAGGATGACCTCGAGCGTGCGGATCAGGCTGCGCCGCGTGGCCCGCTTCTGTGCCTCGTTTCCCTGCTGCAACTGGACCTTGGCGATTTCCAGATACCAGTCGCAGAACTCGTTCCAGACGAAGTCATAGATTGCGTTGGCGACGTTGTCAAGCCGGTAGGCATCGAAGCCGGCCGCGACGTCGGCCTCGGCGCGCTGCAGCAGCGAGACGATCCAGCGGTCGGCCTCACTGAATTCGAGGTAGCCGTGGGCCGCACCGCCCAGCGCGCACGCTTCCTTCGAGTGCTCCTCCAGCCCGCAATCATGGCCTTCGCAGTTCATCAGCACGAAGCGGCTCGCGTTCCACAGCTTGTTGCAGAAATTTCGGTAGCCTTCGCAGCGCTTGGCGTCGAAGTTGATGCTGCGCCCGAGCGAAGCCAGCGAGGCAAAGGTGAAGCGCAGCGCATCGGCGCCGAAGGCCGGAATGCCGTTGGGGAACTCCTTTTCGGTGTTCTTGCGCACCTGGGGCGCGGTCTCGGGTTTGCGCAAGCCTTCGGAGCGCTTGGCCAGCAGTTCGGGCAGGGCGATGCCATCGATCAGATCGACCGGATCGAGCACATTGCCCTCGGATTTGCTCATCTTGTGGCCCTGCGCGTCGCGCACCAGGCCGTGGATGTAGACATGCCGGAACGGCACCTGTCCGGTGAAGTGGGTGGTCATCATGATCATCCGCGCCACCCAGAAGAAGATGATGTCGTAGCCGGTGATCAGCACGCTTGAGGGCAGGTACAGGTTGTAGTCACTGAGGGAATTTTCCGACGGGCCGCCCCTAGGTTCCCGTAGGGCGGCGGAGCCAAAATTGGCCCCCTCGGGGGGCAGCGCAGCAGACGCAGTCGCAAGCGTGGGGGCGATATTAGGCCAGCCCATGGTGCTGAAGGGAACGAGTGCTGAGGAGTACCAGGTGTCGAGCACGTCTTCATCGCGGCGCAGCGTCTTGCCCGGTGCCTGGGCCCGCGCAGCGGCTTCGTCGCGCGCCACGTAGACCTGGCCGTCTTCGTCGTACCAGGCCGGAATCTGATGGCCCCACCAGAGCTGGCGGCTGATGCACCAGTCCTGGATGTTGTTCATCCACTGGTTGTAGGTGTTGACCCAGTTTTCGGGCACAAACTTCACCGCACCGGATTGCACGGCATCGATGGCCTTCTGCGCAATAGAGCGGCTATCGAAGGCAGGACCATTCTCCGACGGGCCGCCCCCGGGAGAATTAGCCCCTTCGGGGGGCAGCGCGGACGCGTGAGCGCCGAGATTGGGGGCCTTGGTCATGGCCACGAACCATTGGTCGGTGAGCATCGGTTCGATGATCTGACCGGTGCGCCCGCAGCGCGGCACCATCAGCTTGTGCTTCTTGGTCTCCACCAGCAGGCCCAAGGCCTGCAGATCGGCCACCACCTGCTTGCGGCAGACAAAGCGGTCCAGGCCCCGGTAGGCAGCGGGCGCTTCGGCGCTGATTTTGGCGTCCAGCGTCAGCACGCAAATCATCGGCAGCCTGTGGCGCTGGCCGACGGCGTAGTCGTTCTGGTCATGCGCCGGCGTGACCTTCACGACGCCGGTTCCAAAGGCCTTGTCGACGTAGTCATCGGCGATCACCGGAATGTTGCGCCCGCACAGGGGCAGCATCACGGTTTTGCCAAGCAGGTGCTGGTAACGCGCATCTTCGGGGTGGATCATCAGCGCCACGTCGCCGAGCATGGTTTCCGGGCGCGTGGTCGCCACCACCAGGCCGTCTGCCAACTCGCCGTTGACTTGCTGCGGCCCATCGGCAAACGGATAGCGGATGTGCCACAGGAAGCCGTCTTCCTCCTCGCTCTCCACTTCCAGGTCGCTGACCGCGCTCATCAGCACCGGGTCCCAGTTGACCAGCCGCTTGCCGCGGTAGATCAGGCCCTGTTCATAGAGCTGCACGAAGGTTTCGGTCACGGTCCTGGAGAGCTTGTCGTCCATCGTGAAATACTCGCGGCTCCAGTCGACGCTGTCACCCATGCGCCGCATCTGTGTCGTGATGGTGCTGCCGCTCTTCTCTTTCCACTCCCAGACCTTGGCGACAAAGTTCTTGCGCCCCAGGTCGTGGCGGCTGACTTTCTGCTCCTGCAACTGGCGCTCGACCACGATCTGGGTTGCGATGCCGGCATGGTCGGTGCCCGGGATCCACACCGTGTTGGCGCCCCGCATGCGGTGATAGCGCGTCAGAGAGTCCATGATGGTCTGGTTGAAGGCGTGGCCCATGTGCAGGGTGCCGGTGACGTTGGGCGGCGGCAACTGGATGGCAAACGACGCAATCCCTGCCTTGGGGGTCCTGCTGCCCCGGTAGCCAGCCTGGGCGTAGCCCCGCCGCTCCCATTCTGGCCCCCATTGCGCCTCGATTGGCGCGGGTTCGAATGATTTGGACAGGCGGTTCAAGCCCGGTTGTTGGATTGCTTCGTTCATGGCCTTGATTTTATTCGGGGAAAACTTTTTATAGCCAAAAACAATGAATGTTATTGATCCATCCAATTAGACGTGGCCCCCATTAGGGGATAAGCTTCGTTCGTCTTTGGCAAATGGTTGCTCAAAGCGGACTTTTTTAACTCAAGGAGATTTCCATGGCAGCACTCAAAGGCTCCAAGACGGAAGACAACCTGAAGGCCGCCTTCGCAGGCGAGTCGCAGGCCAACCGCCGGTACCTGTATTTCGCGAACAAGGCCGACGTTGAAGGCCAGCCCGACGTGGCAGCGCTGTTCCGTTCTACCGCGGAAGGCGAGACCGGCCATGCCCACGGCCACCTGGAGTGGCTCGAGCAGTGCGGCGACCCGGCCACCGGGCTGCCGTTTGGCGCCACCCGCGACAACCTCAAGTCGGCGGTCGCCGGCGAGACCCACGAATACACCGACATGTACCCCGGCATGGCCAAGACGGCACGTGATGAAGGTCATGACGAGGTGGCCGACTGGTTCGAGACGCTGGCCAAGGCCGAGCGCTCGCATGCCAACCGCTATGCCAAGGCGCTGGCCGAACTGGTCGATTAGCAGTTGCGGCATCGCGCGGCGGCGTTTCGTCGTCGCGCATGCACCGTGCCTTCGTCATTGCGAGGAGCGCAGCGACGTGGCAATCCAGCAAGTCATGGATTGCCACGCTGCGCTCGCAATGACAGGCGGTTTGCGGCAAGGCAAGGCTCGGCTCGGCTCGGCTCGGCTCGGCAAGGCTCGGCAAGGCTCGGCAAGGCAAGGCAAGGCAAGGCAATCGCAATAACGAATTTACTGAATCGCCCAAGAATACGAAAGAGCCACCATCATGGCACGCGAAGGCAATCTCTCGGCTCCGACCCGGCATCCGATCGACTGGAAGAACCCGGACTACTACGACGAAGCAGCCACCTTTCATGAGCTCGAGCGGATCTTTGACATCTGTCACGGATGCCGCCGCTGTGTCAGCCTGTGCGGCTCGTTTCCGACGCTGTTTGACCTGGTCGACGAGAGCAAGACCCAGGAAGTCGACGGCGTCGACAAGAAGGACTACTGGAAGGTGGTTGACCAGTGCTACCTGTGCGACCTGTGCTACCTGACCAAGTGCCCCTACGTGCCGCCGCACCAGTTCAATCTGGACTTTCCGCACACCATGCTGCGCGCCAAGGCGATCAAGTTCAGCAAGGGTGAAGTCGGGTTTGGCGAGAAGATGCTGGCTTCGACCGATCTGCACGGTCAGTTCGCCGGCATTCCGGTCGTGGTGCAGGTGGCCAACGCGGTGAACCAGACCAGGCTCGCCCGCAGCATCATGGAATCCGCGCTTGGCGTCGACAAGAATGCCTGGTTGCCGTCCCTGGCAGCGCGCCGCTTCCGCTCGGCGGCGCCCGCGGCCAAGGCGACGCTGGCGACCGACGGCGAAAAGACGCCGGGCAAGGTTGCCATCTTTTCCACCTGCTACATCAACTACAACGAGCCCGGCATCGGCCTGGATCTGCTCAAGATCCTGGATCACAACGATGTGCCCTACGTGATTGTCGACAAGGAAAAATGCTGCGGCATGCCCAAGCTCGAACTCGGCGACCTGCAGTCGGTCAACGCCAGCAAGGAAGCCAACATTCCGGTGCTGGCCCGCTATGCCCGCGAGGGCTACGCGATCCTGGCCGCCGTGCCCAGCTGCGCCCTGATGTTCAAGCAGGAAATTCCCCTGATGTACCCCGATGAGGCCGACGTGCAGCTGGTCAAGGAGGCGGTCTGGGACCCGTTTGAATACCTGATGCAGCGCAAGCGCGATGGTCTGCTCAAGACCGAATTTCCGGTGCCGCTGGGCAATGTCAGCTACCAGATTCCCTGCCATGGCCGGGTGCAGAATATCGGCAAGAAGACCGAGGAAATGCTGAAGATGATTCCCGGCACCACCATCAACACGATAGAACGCTGCTCGGGTCATGCCGGCACCTTTGGCGTCAAGAAGGCGACGCACCAGCAGGCCATGAAGATCGGCAAACCGGTGTTCAAGGCGATGGCCAGCATGAAGGACGGCGCGAAACCGGACTTCATCAGCTCGGACTGTCCACTGGGTGGGCGCCACATCGCGCAGGGTTTCGAGATCAATGACCTGGGCGCGCCGCAATTGCTGCACCCCTTGAGCCTGGTGGCAAGGGCCTATGGTTTGAAGTGAGTTGTCATTGCGGGGAGCCAAGCGGCGCGGCAATCCAGGACTGCATGGATCGCCACGGCCTGCGGCCTCGCGACGACGAGAATAGGAACACGATGCAACTGACTGGAAATATCACCCCCGAGAGCCTCATGACACTGGAGGCCTACAGCAAGTGGCGCAAGCTCAACAAGGCCCGCGTCATGGCCGAGCGCAAACTGCGCAGCGTGCGCCTGGGCGAGTACCTCAACCTGCAGTTCGAGAGCGAGACCACGATCCGTTACCAGATTCAGGAAATGCTGCGCATCGAGAAGATCTTCGAGGAGGAGGGCATTGCGCAGGAGATCGATGCCTACGCGCCGCTGGTGCCCTCGGGGAGCAACTGGAAGGCGACCATGATGCTGGAGTACCCGGAGGTGAGCCAGCGCCAGCGCGAACTCGCGCGCCTGATCGGCGTTGAAGACCGGATGTATGTCGAGGTCGAGGGCCAGAGCCGGGTCTACGCGATCGCCGACGAGGATCTGGAGCGCGAGAACGACGAGAAAACCTCGGCCGTGCATTTTGTGCGTTTCGAGTTGACGGCGCCGATGTGCGCCGCGCTCAGGGCCGGCGCCGGCGTCACCGTGGGCTGCGACCACACCAATTACCCCGCGCACACGCTGATTTCGCCCGAGACACTGGCCTCGCTCGCCGGCGACCTGCGCTAGACCGTTGGCCATGCTGTTTCTGCTGTCGCCCGCCAAATCGCTCGATTTCGGTACGCCGGCCGCTGACATTGCCCATAGCCAGGCGCTGTTTGTCAAGCAGTCGGCGGAACTGATCGAACTGTTGCAGCAGAAGTCGCCGCAGCAGATTGCCGCCCTGATGGGGATCAGCGATGCGCTGGCGCAGTTGAACGTGGCGCGCTACCAGGCCTGGCGCCCCCGCTTCAGCGCCCGCAATTCAAAACAGGCGGTGCTGGCCTTCAATGGCAATGTGTACGGCGGGCTCGATGCCGCCAGCCTGAGGCCCGACGACCTGGCCTGGCTGCAGGATCACCTCTGCATTCTGAGCGGCTTGTACGGCGTTCTGCGTCCGCTCGACCGGATGCAGCCCTACCGGCTTGAGATGGGCACCGCGCTCGACAACGCGCAGGGCCGCAACCTGTACCAGTTCTGGGGCCCGCACATCGCGGCGTACCTCAACCAGCGCCTGCGCCGCGAACTCACGCCAGTCGTGGTCAACCTGGCCTCCAGGGAGTACTTCAAGGCGGTCGACCTGAGTGCGCTCAAGGGCCGCGTGATCGAGTGCGTCTTCGAGGAGTACCGGGGCGGCGGCCACTACAAGGTGCTCGCGCTGCACGCAAAAAGGGCGCGCGGCCTGATGGCGCGCTATGCGGCGCAGCACCGGCTGCTGACACCCGCGCAGCTTGAGGGCTTTGACAGCGAAGGCTACGCTTTTGATGCCGCCGCCTCGACGGCGCAGCGGCTGGTTTTCCGGCGCGGGCAGCGCTAGCACCCGGGCCTTCGCCGCATGAACCAACCCGAGAATTCACAGCTGGGCAAGGCCTCGGCCTACGTCGACCAGTACGATCCGGCGCTCCTGTTCCCGATTGCGCGCGCCGTCAAACGCGCCGAGCTCGGGATTGCCGCTGCGCTGCCCTTCCTGGGCGCCGACATGTGGAGCGCGTTCGAACTGAGCTGGCTCAATCTGCGCGGCAAGCCGCAGGTGGCGCTGGCCCATTTCACGGTGCCCTGCGAGAGCCCGAACATCATCGAGAGCAAGTCCTTCAAGCTCTACCTCAACAGTTTCAGCAACAGCCGCTTTGCCGATGTCGAGGCGCTCAGGACCTGCCTGCGCAACGATCTGGGCGAAGCCGTCTGGCGCGGCGCCGGCGCGGCGCCGATCGGCGTGCAGATCGTCCCGCCGGCCTTGTTCGAACGCGAAGCGATTGGGGAACTCGAGGGCTTGAGCCTGGACCGGCTCGATATCGAATGCAGCCGCTACACGCCGGCGCCGGACCTGCTCACGGTGGCGCAGGGCGAGGCGCCGACGACCGAAGTGCTGGTCAGTCACCTGCTCAAGAGCAATTGCCCGGTCACCGGTCAGCCTGACTGGGGCGGCGTGCAGATCAGCTACAGCGGCGCGCCGATCGATCAGCAGGGCCTGCTGCAGTACCTGGTGAGCTATCGTAACCACAACGAGTTTCACGAACAGTGTGTCGAGCGCATCTTCATGGACATCTGGACGCGCTGCAAGCCGGTCAAGCTCACCGTCTATGCGCGTTACACGCGCCGCGGCGGACTCGACATCAACCCCTTTCGCACCAGCCACGCGCAGGCGCTGCCGCCAAACATCCGCACCGCGCGGCAATAGCGCCGGGACTCTTCGTGGAGAGCTGCCAGGCCGCGTCGTCGTGAGGAGTGGCCAGGCCGCGTCGTCATTGCGTCTTTCCTCCCGTCATTGCGTCTTTCCTCGCGTCATTGCGTCTTTCCTCCCGTCATTGCGAGCGAAGCGCGGCAATCCATGTCGCAGTTCGCCAGCATCGACTGCCACGTCGCTTCGCTCCTCGCAGTGACGAGGCGATGTGACGAGGCGATGTGACGAGGCGATGTGACGAGGTGATGTGACGAGGCGATGTGACGAGGTGATGTGACGAGGCGATGCGACGAGGCGATGTGACGAGGTGATTGGGCCTCGCGAAGACGACTACGGCATCAGGCGCGCCGCCTCGCGCGCCGCCACCAGGCCTTCGTCGGTGGGAATGACCCAGACCTCGACCCGGCTTTGCGCGCTGTGGATGGCGAGCACCTGATTTGCGGTCGCCTGCGCGTTGAG